>NZ_JBCECK010000009.1:78982-80365 GCF_039207105.1 Mucilaginibacter sp. | reverse complement strand
CCTTGTACATCACGATAATTTATACTTGCCCTGTAGTTTGATTTATCTGTACCACCGGATAAAGCTAAATTATGATTTTGAGAAAGGTTACCATGATTTATTAACCCATCAAAGAAATCAGTAGAGTGGCCGAAATCTTTTTGTAAAATATCTCCGGTAGCAATATGCTGACGAAATTCATCAGCCGTAAGGAAATCAGGCCTGCGCTGAAGATACTCTTTTCTTACGTAAGAAGAATAGTCAAACCTTGGCGGCCCTGGTTTTCCTTTTTTGGTTGTAATTAATATTACCCCCGCGTTAGCGCTGGTTCCATAAATCGCTGCACCGGAACCATCTTTCAATACGTCTATTGATTCAATATCATCCTGTTGTATAAGGTCAAGATTTCCACCCGGGATACCATCAATTACTATTAACGGGCTTGCGCTGCCTGTAACGGTAACAGCCCCGCGCAATTGTACAGATACACCTGAATTTGGATTTGTTCCGCTGGTTCTGGTTATGGTAAGGCCCGGAACCTTTCCCTGAATTACATCAAGCGCGTTTCTTGATCCGCTTTGCCTGAACTCCTTTGGCTCCACGTGAGCTACAGAAGATGTTACTTCTTTAATTCCCTGTGTACCATAGCCTATAACCACAACCTCACCTAAACTTTCACTTGCCGGCAACAGCTTTATATTTAAGCCATTACTTGCTTTTTGAGTTTGTGTTACATAGCCAACAAAAGAAAAACTAAGTACATCGCCATCTTTGGCATCTAAGCTAAATTTTCCGCTAATATCTGTCACGGTTGATTTACCTGTGTTTGTATCCTTAATGGTAACTCCGGGAAGCGGCAAATCCTTTTCATCAACTACCGTTCCTGAAATATTTTTTACAGGGGTAGCTGTTGCAATGCCATTGTCTGATATTTGTTTATCAGTTCTGCCCAAAATAATTCTGTTCTTTATTAATTCATAATCAATGCCGTTTGATTTTAGCACCTCGTTTAAAACGTCCTTTAGCGGCCGGTTTTTAAAATCACCGGACACCAATTGCGAAACGTTGATCGCATTTTTGCTGTAAATAAAGCGGATATTATTACTTTTTTGAAGTTGCTTTATTACATCTAAAAGACTGGTATTGTTCAAAGAGATCGTAATCTTTTCATTAAGCACGTCCTGAGCTTTTAATGAACTGGAATAAGTGGTTCCGGTAATCATTGTAGCTAATAAAACCTGAATAAATGTAATCTTCATGATTTGCCACCAAGAAATAGGTACACGTAATTTAAATTTCATATATTTGAAAGTTTCTTTAGTAAAAAATTGAGACAATAAAGCCCCTGCACCATATTTATGGCGTTGTTTCGACGGGCATTTTAGGCTTAGGAGTGGTCAGAAC
>NZ_JBCECK010000009.1:0-78972 GCF_039207105.1 Mucilaginibacter sp. | reverse complement strand
GGTCAGAACACTTCTAAGTTTTTTTATGTGTTTTCAGGAAAGTTTTTTCCGATCGTGAACTATGTCTGTAATGCTTTTTCCATTCGTGTGTTTATAGGTTAATGATTAATTAGTTTATTTAAGTTCAATATTATTATTGTTGTTGAGCTCGTAATTTATATTCAGGGTTTTCTTTAACGCTTCTAATACATCCGGTAAATTAAACCCGGTAAAATCTGCATCAAGCACGTAATTATTTAGCCTTTCATTAACTACCACCAAATGCACATTAAATTTTTCATTCAATACAGGCACTAAATTTTTCAACGCTATATTATCAAATGAAAAGTTGATTCGGTTCCAAATTTTCAAAGACGCGTCATTATTTTCTTTCTCCGTTTTAAGGCTGTGGTGGGTTTTTAAAAAAGTTACCTTTTGGTTAGGATACAGCAATACTTCACCTTTTTCTATTACAGTGCTGGCTTGTTGGGGTTTGTTACGTATGCTAACGGAAACCTTTCCGGTAACAACAGAAACCTCAGCCATCTTGCCATTAACGTCATCATGCACTAAAAAACTGGTTCCCCACACTTTAGTTATTATTGAATGACTATTGATGATGAATGGTCTTTGTGGGTTTTTAGTAACCTCAAAAAATGATTCGCCCGATAAGGTTATCATCCTGTATTTGGGCTCAAATATTTGAGGGTACCTTATGGAAGCTCCCGGGCTTAACCATACAATACTGCTGTCAGGAAGCGTAGTTTTATAAATTTGTTTAGTACTGTTTTTAATTACAAATATCTGTGAGCATTTGCCATCCGTAACCGCATCATCATTTTTTGTTTTTTTATAATTGATTGCAACAGCAACATAAATTAAAAATATAGCGGCAATTGTTGCCGCAACATAACCTATTTTTAAATAAAGGGATTTAACGGGTATACTATCAGATGTCTGCTCATCAGTTTCCCCAATGTTGCTCAAAATATGATTGTAAATTTCTTCCTCCAGCCTTTGTTCTTCAGTCTCATCCAGGTCAGAAATGTAATCATGCTCCTGCTCTAAAGACTGATACCAATCTTTAACTAAAGTTTTTTCTTCTGGGGTACATTTATTTGTCAGGTACCTTTCCAGCAAATCAACAGGAATGATTTTTTTCATTAAGGGCGTAATACGGCTTATTAATAGGATGACGTACGGCAGGCTGCTATCCCCTACCTCACTGCAAAATATTTTTTTGGAAAGCTATTTTTTTAATAACAACAATATTATTAAAACATAGTGGTGGGTTAATCCTATCCTTATTTTTTTAAGGGCTGTGGTTATGTGGTTTTCAACCGTTTTTTCAGAGATGCCTAAATGGCTGGCTATTTCTTTGTTTGATTTGTATTCTACCCTGCTTAGTTTGTAAACAGATCGGCATTTATCCGGCAGTTGGCTTATTTCCAGCGCTATGGTATGCTTTAAATCATTAAGTATGATCTTGTCTTCGGTTGAGTTATCCAATTCATTATGCGCCAACTTAAATGATTTAGCATAACGCTCCTGAATTAATTGCTTACGATACTGATCAATTATACGATGGCTAACCGATGAATAAAGGTAGCTGCTCAATTCGGTATTAACTGTGAGTGCCTGTCTTTTAAACCATAAATTGGTAAACAGTTCCTGTACTATTTCTTCTGAGTATACTTTACTCTTTAATCGCTTAAAAGCCGCTGCGTATAGTTTTTTCCAGTATCTTTTATAAATCTCCTTAAATGCGGCAAGATTATCTTGTTGAATTAGGCTCACAAGGTCATTATCCGTCATTTCAGAAAACTTATTCATTATTCCGAGGTCAGTATTATAATTAATATTAAAGGCCTAAGTTGTTAAAAAAAATGTTAATTTAATATTAACTCACAAATAAATATTTTCGCACAACGATAAGGTGAATCACCAAATGCTGATTCCAATGCCTGGATTTTATAAATTATGAATAATGTAAATTTTCTCTGTGCACTTTAGAAACCAATTCTGTAAGTGACCCCACGTTCATTTTTTTATAAATGTTTGAAATATGTTTTCGTGCAGTATTGTATTGTATATTTAATGTGAAACAGGTTGACTCGTAGCCCTGACCCTGGGCAAAGCAACCTACAATTTGTTGCTCCTTTTTGGTGAGCTTGTAATCAGTGGTATTAATGTATTTTAAGGGTTGACAAGTCTCTTTTTGTAACAGATTGAGCACTTTCCTGGTTATAAGCGGGCTCATAAAGGCCCCTCCATTAAAGATATCATTGATGGCTTTAACCAGATATGTTCTTAACTCGTGTTTGAGTATATAGCCTACTGCCCCGGCCTGAATAACTTTTTTAATATCACTTTCGATATGCGAAGCAGATTGAATCAAGATCTTTGCATTAGGCATACGTTGATTCAGTAAATTGATCATATGGCAAATTGTACTGGTGGAACTTGTTAAATCTAATATTATAATATCGGGTTCTTTTGATCGTAAATTGCTTATGTAATGATCCGGGTCTTCAATTTTTCCTATTAACGCAAATGAGGCCTCGGCGCTTAATAATCGGATAATCTCATGCCTGAGATTTTTATTTAATTCAAAAATAATTATGTTGATGGGCATATGGGTTTCAGATCAAAATTTGTATTGTAGGAGTTTAAGGCATATGGGCTCCCGTTATAGGTATGAACTACAGAAATGAAGAGGAAATTCCTCAAAACATCATTTTGCATAGTATTTAAATGTTCAAGAATTAGGCAAAATTAAAAGCCGTGAATCGTGCTTTTGGAGGCCAGTTTAAGTTATTAGGATAGTCCAGTTTTAAATGACACTAATTTTACAGCCTGATTAGCATGTTTTTAGGTATAATAGTTGGTTCCGATTATTTTTTGTTCGGTAACCGGTGCTTTATCCTCTCATCCACTACCTTTTTGTTAAACCCAGCTATTGAAGATGATTTTATATCCCCCTCTTTAATTAGAAAGTAGCCAGTTTCGATTATTTTTTTTCTCTGATAAAATAGTGTTTTTTGTTGTGTCATTTTACCGTGTTCGAGTTAAAATGAGTGTGCAGCTAAAATGCAATTGCTTGTTTTAGCGCCGGTAGATTATATGGGAGAGTGATTATATGTCGAATATCTTTAAAAATATCATCAAAAAACCAACATAAAATTTAAGTGTATGCAGTCAATTTATTAAGGCATTTTACTTAAATATTTTATGAAAACATTAATAGAACCGTTTAGAATAAAATCAATAGAGCATATCGAATTCACCACCCGGGAACAACGAATTCAGATATTAGAAACAGCGCATTTCAATCCATTTCTTATAAAAGCAAAAGATGTGATTATTGATTTGCTGACAGATAGCGGAACCGGTTCCATGAGCAGTGATCAATGGGCGGATATCATGAAGGGAGACGAGAGTTACGCCGGAAGCAGGAGCTTCTATCGCTTTGAATCGGTGATCAGACATATTTCATCTATGCCTCATATATTTCCTGTTCACCAGGGAAGAGCCGCGGAAAAAATACTTTTTAGTGTATTAGGTGGCAAAGATAAATATGTGCTAAGCAATACACTTTTTGACACCACGCGGGCAAATATAGAATATTCCGGAGCAGAAGGAGTTGATTTGCTTTGCGAAGAAGGGCGGCAGATAGGCGTGGCCGCGCCTTTTAAAGGCAATATAGACATTGATGCTTTGACCAAATTTATAGCTGTAAACGGAAAAGAAAGGGTAGCAATGGTTATCATGACCGTTACCAATAATTCTGGCGGCGGACAACCGGTGAGTATGGAGAATATACGAAATGCCAAACAAATTTGTTCAATGCACAATATCCCTTTTTTCATAGACGCTTGCCGTTTCGCTGAAAACTGTTATTTCGTTAAACAACGGGAAGGTGGTTATCATAACAAATCAATATTAGAGATAGCTCAGGAGTTATTTTCTTATGCTGACGGATGTACCATGAGCGCGAAAAAGGACGGCCTTGCGAACATCGGGGGATTTTTGGCATTAAGGGATGAACATACTGCCGAGGCTTGTCGTAACCTTCTGATTATCATGGAAGGTTTTCCTACTTATGGAGGGCTCGCAGGCCGTGATCTTGAGGCAATTGCAACTGGTCTTGAGGAGGTCATGGAAGAGGAGTATCTCAGCTACAGAATAGGAAGTATGCAATATATAGGGGAAAAACTTGACCAGTATAATATCCCGTATTTAAAACCAACGGGGGGGCACGCCATTTACCTTGATGCTAAAGCATTTTTACCTCATATCCCGGTTGATCAATACCCCGGGCAAGCTCTTAACTGCGCCCTTTATATAGAAGCGGGGATAAGAGTTGTAGAAATCGGATCCTTGATGTTTGGTAAATCTGATAAAAGTGGGGCCCTGATACCCGCGGCTAATGAACTTGTCAGACTTGCCCTGCCGAGAAGAACCTACACCAAAAGTCATCTGGATTATGTTGTCGAAGCCATAGTCAATGTTTATAAAAACAGGCAATCGGTAAAGGGGATGGTAATTAAATATGAATCGCCCTATTTACGACACTTTACAGCGCGTATGGAGCTCATTAAGGAGGCGACTTACATTGATGCGCTATCGTAAAATAACCGAGCATATACTTAATTATTAACTGTATGCTGTTTTCTGAGTAAAAAAGACAAGTTTCAATAGAAAGGAAAGAAGTAGTAGGATATAGACGCCTGAAATAGTACCGATCCGCTAAAGCTCTCCATTGTTAGTAGGCAAGTAAAAAGGGGGGCAGAACTTTGGCAGAAAAGGCCGGAATTTTGGCGGGTTTAGGTACGCTTGTCTTTTTTACTTTAGGGCTCTGATTATTAGTAGGATAATTGTGGTTAACGCAATGTTAACCTTTATCTAATTCAGTAATGGCAGGGCTATAACTGATTTTAAATTGTAAGGAAATGAATAATGTTGCATATGAAACATTAGCACAATGTTTTATCGGGTACAAAAAAGAGCTACTTACCGAAATGGCCGAGTTTGGCTACCTGCAAACCATCAAAGCCAATAACTTCCTGATCAGACAGGGGCAGTATGTGCGAAGTTTGCCTATCGTTTTAACAGGCGCGATAAAAGTACTCAGCCAGGAGAATGGTACACCATTTTTACTATACTATATAAAACCTGGAAATACCTGTGTAATTAGTTTCGCCCATTTATTTGGACAACAGCATGTTGATTTTTCAGGAGTTGCAGAAATTGACAGCACTGTATTACTTTTTCCTGTGGCAAAGGCCAGAGAATGGTTGTTAAAATATCCATGTTTCAGTGAAATTATTTTACAGGAATATCAGAAACGTTATAACGACCTGTTACATACAACAAGACAAGTGATCTGCTTTAATTTGGAAGAGCGGTTGATTGCCTATTTGCGGCTGAGGGCTGAAATAGCGGAATCTGATGTGTTAACTATTACTCATCAGCATATTGCTGATGACCTCAGAACATCCAGAGAGGTTATATCCAGGCTATTAAAAAAGCTTGTAAAAGACAATCAAATTTGTCATCAAGGAAGAAAGATAAGGGTTCAGGCGATATAACTAATTAAGATGATCTTATATAACTTGTGCTCAAACCGGCAGATTGAAATGTGTCATTAGCAGAATTGAGACTGTTGTTAATACAGCCGCGTACCCTGGTTATTATAGAGGAACCGTTAATAGCATTTCACCGGATTCAATTATTTTTCACCAAACCTTCCATAATTGGCCTTGCGTAGAGTAGTTATAAGTTATAGTGTGTGAAGAAAATTTAATAGGAAAGTATGAATCATAATACCCCGAAATTTAACGAGCTATATCAGTTTGGTATAGCGGAATCTTTTATTGATGGATTGTACCGGGGTTCGATGCCCTTAGGTAAATTAAAGGAATATGGCGATTTTGGATTGGGAGCCCCCAGTTTGATAGACGGCGAATTTACCATCTGTAATGGAAAGGTGTATCAAACTACTGCCGATGGCCAAACAATAGAGGCTTCCGATGCATCAAATACTCCATTTGCCTTTGTCACGTTTTTTAATCCGGATAAGTTTTTTTTCAATGATGATATAACCAGTCAGAAAGAGTTGCTTCGTCAATTGGAAACATACCTTGACAATAAAAATGGAATGTATGCCATACGCATTTCAGGTACTTTTGAGCACGTAAAAACGCGGGCATTTGCGCCATTGGATAAGGAACCTTTTCCGCCTTTGGTTAATCTGCTGGAAATGCAACACTTTTTTGAATTTAACAAAACAGAGGGTGTCCTGGTCGGATATAAGTTGCCAGCTTTTCTTTCAGGGATTAATATTGAAGGATACCATTTTCACTTTTTGTCAGCAGAACGCGATGCAGGAGGGCATGTCATGAGTTTCACGGCCGACCGGGTAAAAATAGAAATTGCGCAAATGGTTAATTTGAAATTAGAACCACCTTCAGACATCGCATTTATGAATTATAATTTCAAGGGCACAAACCGCCCTGATCTGGAAAAGGTGGAAAAGGGTTATTGAATTTATTTTTATGCTTAACGGTGTCAGATTAATATTTGACAGGGGATTTTACAATCAAACTAAACCAGTAGAATATCCAATTTGATTATAAAATTTAAGTTAAGATATTCAGTAAATATTAACCTAAAAAAAATAAATTTTACCAATGTGATAATTGTCACCTTAATCAAAATTACAATAAGCTTTATTTGTATCAGTATTTATTGAGTGTCGCTATCCATCTAAGAACATAATTGTTCAAGCATATTGGGAAGGCTCGCTTTAAAAAAGGTAATGAGGAGTACTGAATATGAGCGTCAGAATAACTGTTTTTAATAACAATGATCATATAAGGAACCAGGTTGTTCATCTATTAAGATCAGAGCCTTTGTTTCAAGTAGTAGGAGAGGTAAGTAATTTAAAGGATTGTGTAGGAAATCTAGTGCACTCAATGCCCGATATTATAATAGTAGATATTATGATGGACTGTATTTTGGGTAGTAAAACAATTAAGTTTCTTAAAGAAGAATTTCCGCATGTTGAAGTTTTGATATATACTGACTCTGTAAAAGATTGTGATATATATGAGGGAATATTTGCCGGAGCATCCGGTTATATTTTAAAACAGAACCTACACTGCATGTTAATTAAAGCCGTGAAGGAACTAAGAAATGGAGGCGCGTCAATGAGCCCGATAGTAGCTCGCAGAGTGTTGCATATGTTGCAGGGGCGGGCTAATGTTTTATCTTTCGGAAAACCCGTCTGTAGGTATAATCTTACCAGGAGAGAGAAAGAAATTCTTGGAGAACTGGTTAATGGGTGCAGCTATAAAATGATCGGATTCAGTTTAGGGATAACTTATGACACGGTTCGTTCGCACATAAAAAATATTTATGACAAATTAGATGTATCCTCAATTACTGAGGTAGTGATTAAAGTAATGAATGAAAATGTCCTTTTAGGTGATTGATTTTGCAAGGAGGGGAGAAGGTGTTCCTGGATAATTTAACTCCGGAAAGCGCCTGCCATTACGTATCAGACATCATCGTATGCTGTATAGCAGCAATTAGCTCAGCCTTGTCCGGGGGTTATCAGTCTCTTTGTAGAAGAAATACGGGTTTAACCGGACGGCTTGCATTCGCGTCGGAATGTATTGAGTATAAGAATTAGTCCCAATCCCCAAAAGGGTAAGTAAGGGACGAATAACAATTAAAAAAATAGTACAATGAATGAAGAAATAAAACAACAATACTATAGCGGCCCTGATGGTAATTCCCCCTTTAGGAGGTTAGGGGGCCTCTTACGCGAAAACATCAAAAACCTTACGCCTTACTCTTCCGCGCGTGACGAGTACCAGGGAGAAGCCAGTGTTTTTCTGGATGCCAACGAAAACGCTTTTGGATCGCCGCTTAATCAGCAATTTAACCGTTATCCGGACCCCTTACAGGACCGGTTAAAGAAACGAATCAGTGAGATAGAAGACGTACCATCTGCCAATATTTTTATAGGCAACGGCAGCGATGAAGCTATCGATATCCTTTTCCGCAGCTTTTGCAACCCAGGAGTGGATAACGTGATCATCGTTCCCCCTACTTACGGCATGTACCAGGTATCGGCCAATATTAATGATGTAGAGGCCCGCAAGGTTTTACTCACCGAAGATTACCAGCTTAACCTGGAAGGCATTGCCGAAGCTATCGATAAGAACACCAAGCTCATCTTTATCTGTTCGCCCAATAATCCTACCGGTAACTCTATTAACCGTGCCGATGTAGAAACCCTGCTGGCCAATTTTAACGGTTTGGTTATTGTTGACGAGGCCTATATCAATTTCAGTTACCAGAAATCGTGGACACAAGAATTAAGCAAATTTGCCAACCTCGTAGTTCTACAAACCCTTTCCAAAGCCTGGGGGCTTGCCGGTTTACGTGTAGGCATGGCATTCGCCAGCGAGGAAATTATTGAGGTGATGAATAAAGTAAAACCTCCTTACAATGTTAACGAGGCATCGCAGCGATTGGCGTTGGAAGCATTGACCAATATTGATCAATTAAATAGTTGGGTCAGGGAAACCCTGCAACAGCGCGACAGGTTGGTGCTTGAGCTTAATAACTTTGATTTTGTGCTGGATATTTATCCGTCAGAGGCTAACTTTATCCTTGTGAAAACTACCGATGCCAACAAAATTTACGACTATCTGCTCAGCAAGGGCATCATTATACGCAACCGCTCCAAAGTTGAACTTTGCGAAGGCTGCTTGCGCATCACCGTGGGTACTCCTGATGAAAATACTACACTACTTGATGAGTTAAAGAAGCTTTAAATGAAATCATTAATTCAATAACTTATTAATTCAATAATTATCACAGATGAACAACCTACAGAAAATATTGTTTGTTGACCGCGATGGCACCCTGATCAAAGAACCTGCTGATGAGCAGATAGATTCTTTTGAAAAGCTGGAGTTTTATCCCGGCGCGTTAACTTATCTGCCCAAAATAGCTAAAGAGCTTGATTTTGAACTGGTAATGGTTACCAATCAGGATGGCTTGGGTACGGCATCGTACCCCGAAAATACTTTTTGGCCGGTACATAACTTTATCCTCAAAACATTTGAGGCCGAAGGTGTAAAATTTGATAACATTGTTATTGACCGTACCTTCCCGGCCGATAAAGCGCCAACCCGCAAACCGGGCACGGCTTTGCTTACCCAATACCTTGATGCCGATAAGTATGATTTGCAGGGCTCATTCACCATAGGCGACCGCAAAAACGATGTACTGCTGGCCCGCAACCTGGGTGCAAAAGCCATCTGGCTCAATAATAACTCGGGCTTAGGTGGTGGCGAGTTTACCGAAGCCGATCATATTGACGATACCATTGCCCTTGAAAGCACCGACTGGAAACAGATATACGAATTTCTGAAACTGGGGCAACGCGTGGTTGAACACCGACGTACTACCAAAGAGACAGATATTTACATGCATTAAAATAAATCTTAATGGGCGGGTTAGTCAAAAGTACCAACCGGGTTGCACTTCTTTGACAACATGCTTGATCAGAAATAAAGCAACCTGTAGGCAAAATTACCATTATGATTTACTCAACTTCAATCAGGTCCCTTTAGCGGGACTTGCTTTTTGTAACAACAGGATTAATGAAAAAATAGAATCAATAAAAGATAAAAAGATATTAATATACTTTGTATGAGTTAAAGATGTATGTCTGCTTTTTTATGGTTAATTATAATTGAAAAGGGTATTTCAAAATGCTGTCAGGAACGTGAGTCTATCCACGGCTTAAAGTGTTAATAACAAAGATTTGATTTAAAATACAACCGCTTATAGCGTACCAATTTTTAGTGATGATAGAGATTATAATAGAAGATATTGACGGAAGTAACCGACGCCTGGACATTAGCGCGAATCATGGATGTAGCCTAATGGAGGTTCTTAAGCACGAAGGGTATGATATTGTTGCAGTATGTGGAGGGATGGCATTGTGTGGAACTTGTATAATTAAAATAGTTGACTGGAAGAGTTTTCTTTCAGTAGCTGATCATCAGGAATTGGAAATATTAGACATGCTACCCAACGTTGATCCAGGTTATAGATGTTCCTGTCAATTGACAGTGAACATGGCTATGAATGGTATGGTATTTAAAATCGTAAAATGATGGATCTCTCCCCAAATCGTATAGAAACAGATGTAATTATCATTGGTGCAGGGCCAACTGGGTTAATGGCCGCCTGTCAATTGGCTCGTTTGGGCATACGCTCGGTTATAATCGACAAAAAATCCGGTATCAATCATCAGTCCCGTGCTTTACTCGTCACGGCGCGCAGCCGGGAAATATATGACCAGATGGGGCTCTCTGATTCCATATCTGAAAACGTTAGTCCGGTTGATAATATATCAGTTTATCTCAACAAAAAAAAAGCGCTTCAATTAAATATCGGCATTCGCAGAGAGGCAGTATCTGAATTTCCCTGTTTTAGTGTTTTAGAGCAATCAGTGAATGAAAGCCTGTTACGCGCACACTTAAAAAACTTGGGAAATGACGTTCTGTGGATGTCGGAGCTGGTTCGTATCGATCAACAAGGTGACTTTATCTGTGCTGAAGTCGTTCACTCCGGTGAAGGAGCGGTGGTAACCGAAATCAGAGGCGCGTATTTGTTGGGCTGTGATGGTGCCAACAGTACGGTAAGAAAGTTATTGGGTCAGGACTTTCCGGGTGGGACATACCCGAGGCGTTTTTTTGTAGCAGATGTGTTTATTAATATTGAAGAGGGGGAAAATATGGCTATTGCATCTCCAGCTTCGTATTCGTTCATCGCCTTTTTTCCTATGAAAGGAAAAAATCGGTATCGGGTTTTAGGGAATATACCGGATGAGTTGAGCGACAAGACATTTATCAGTGAACAGGAATTGTTTAAAGTTATTGAAACAAATGCGCCTTTCCCATTGAAAGTTAGCCAAATGAGCTGGCATTCCAATTACTTGCTTCATCATCGCTGTGCTACTGATTTCCAGAAGGGCCGGTGCTTTCTACTTGGCGATGCAGCCCATATTCACAGTCCCGCAGGAGGACAGGGTATGAACACTGGTTTGCAGGATGCTTTCAATCTTTGTTGGAAACTTGATCTGGTGATCAGGGCGAAAGCGTCTTCCAGGTTGTTAGCAACCTATCATTCCGAACGATACCCGGTGGCACAGGCTTTACTTAGGTCAACAGACCGCGTGTTCAATTTCCTGATGAGCCGGAAAAAAGTGGCAGTCATGTGCAGATCCTATCTTGCGCCTTGGATCAGCAGGTTGTTTTTAAATAATAAACGTATTGAACATCGCGTATTCAATGTTTTTTCTCAAACAAATATCTGCTATGATGAAAGTCCGTTATCGATAAATTCCAGCGGGCAACGGCTCAACTTTAAGGCTGGTTCCAAATGTCCTGCATTGTGGATTTATAGTGGCAAAACAAGAACAAAGATATATGATTTGCTGCGTGTGCCAGGATTTCATCTCTTTTTGGTTGGTTCTCAACCATCCGCAGCATTAAAAGCCGATTGTGCTGATCTGAATATTAATATCCACATAGCAGATATGTCTTCGCAATGGGAAACACTTGGCGTTCAGGAAACACTTTGTCTTTTGATAAGGCCCGACCATCACGTAAGCGTGATTGCGGATAACGAAAGAGAGCTCGCGTTAAAATCGTATTTCGCCGCTATTTAAGTTTGGATGATGTTGTCTGTGGGTACTATTTATTTTTCAATGATTTTTCTTCTGTGCTTTAACCCAAAATCGAGCAAGGAGTTTATGACCGGTATGGTCACTTTCGCGTGCTCTGTAAGCGTGTAGGATACTGTAACAGGTTTTGTATTATTCACCGTTCTTTTAACCATCATATTTTCTTCCAGATCCTGCAGTTCTTTAGACAATACCTTCGGACTGATATCAGCTATAGCGGTCATTAAATCTTTAAATCGCATTGTGCCGTAGTTATTCAGGTTATGTATCAGGCATAGTTTCCATTTACCGCCAAGTAAATCAAGAGCATCGCGTAAAGCCATCGTTTTTTTGAAGCAGAGTTCATTAGGGCATTCAACTGTTTCCATAAAGCATAATTTATAGTTACTTTCAAAAAGGTAACTAATAGCAAATATATAGTAACAACCCAATAGTTTTGCTTGAAACAAAATTAAAATTCAATGAATGTAATATTAGTATCAAATGTGTCAGCAAACGGGAAAGTTTTGCTGTCAGATGGTTCCGGTTATCGTACACCACAAGAGGCAATGGGGATTTTTATGCAAGCAGCCAGTCAGGCCGGCAATATTGTTGTTGGCAGAAAAACCTTTGAAATATTTCAAAATATTCCGGGAGCATTAGAGGGATTCAGCGGAGTTGAAATGATATTGCTGTCTGCAACAGCAACCCCATCTGATAGATACAAAGTTGTTGCAAGTGCCCGGGAGGCAATCGAGCATTTGGCAGATAAAGGTTTTAGTCAGATTGCGGTATTTGGCGGAACGCAGACATATAACGCTTTTTTAGATGAAAATTTAGTGACTGACATTCTCATCAATATTCATCCTGTTATGACCGGCAAAGGCGGCATTTTATTAACAAGGGATGAAATAACAACTAATTTTAAACTTGTTGAGCATAAATTATTAAACGAAAACATTACCCAGCTTCTTTTAAAGCGAAGTGCTGACTAAAATGGCTAAAGCCCTTTCTGCGTAATAACGATTATAATATTAGTTGTTGCTTTTCGTAAAGTCCTCTGTCAATGTACTGGCGGGGGACTTTTTGTTTCCCTGTTTACAATCCAATTCCCCATGATTTTAAATCATCCAGGAGAGTTTTTTATTATGACCATTGATGGTTAGCTACATTACAATATATTGCTTGCAGTAAAGCATTATATGTATTACTTTCGGATAGACCTTCCTCATCATGCAATTTAAACGGTTACTTTTTTTACTGCTAATATTTATAGGTTTTCAAGCATATAGTCAGGACGTAGAATTTCACTTAAATGCCCATCTCTTTCCGGGAAAAAATATTTTAAAAGTTAAACGCGACTTTCGTGATCCTTATTTATGGGTTTTAGCCCGAAACAATGAGGTTTACCGTGTTAACAGTGTAACACTTGCCGTTGACGATTACACCAGTACGTTTGCCGCCTACAGCGGTTTGCAATTTATTGATATTGCAGGCCGAAGCCAGGATACAGTGTTTATCGCTACTAATTCAACTAATGTTATTGAATACACAAAAGGCGTTAAGAAACTAATAGGCGCTGCAAACGGCATTGCCACTGCGGTTAATTCTGTTGGTATAGCTAAAAATGAAAGATTTGGAATTGATGCTGATCCACATTCGGTATTGATCGGGTCTGACAATGGCCTTTATACCTATGATATGGTTAATGAAACGGTACAGGCCGATAATACAATTTCTTCCAGTAAAATTTATGAAGCAACTTATCGCGACTTAGTTTATAAAGATAGTTCAGCAACATATCCTGACTGGGATGGAAGGAAATATGTGCCTGTATTGATAAAAGGCGAGCTTACCCGGTTTCTATATTACATGGCTGAAAGTGACATTATAGGCCATAACATCAATACAGGTTACCTTGCTTTTGGTAGTATGTATGAATATGATCAAGTTGTTTCTTATACCGCGCTTTTCTGGGGTACACGCAATGGTATGTTTCAGGTTAACGGCGACTTAAGTTATTTCATTAATCTCCCTTATGAACACTATTTAGATGGCATTAACGTAAATAAGATAACCACCATATTTGGTCTTACTGCGTTTGGTAACGGGCATTGGGATGGATATCCGGGCTTTCTTAAACAAAACATGTTGATCGGAACCGATAAAGGTTTATATTATAGTAATTCAATTTATCAGAAAGTACGAGGTACAAGAAATGTGAATCTTTTCCATTTTGACGCTTTAGGTAATACCGTTATTCATGATGTTTGTGTTAATACTGTATCTGCAGGAGAGCCGGTTTGCGATGATGGCGCATGGATAGCGACAACGGACGGTCTTTATTTTATAAAGCCGGATTACGGTAAGTATCTTACCGCAACATCAATAAATGCGGTACAATTTGCCGGGCAAAACCCTACGGTTTCGGAAATGCAAATATGTTTGGGCAGCAGTATAACTGCCACCGTTAATGACAATATTTATACTGGCCACACCATACAATGGTATAAAAACGGAGTAGAATTACCTGGTGAAAGTAACAGCACATTGACCATTAATGCTGACGGAAACTACAGTGCTATTGTATACGATCCCTGCGAAAATCTTCATTTAAATACAAATAGCCTTAAAGTGACGGTTATTACAGCACCAACTGTAAATCTTAATTATCCGGATAAAAGTTTTTATTGCGATGGAAGTACAGCAACCTTTGAGGTTAATGCCAATGCCAACTATAAATATCGCTGGTATACGGATGGCGTATTAAACGGTAACACCTCCAATAGCATAAATGTAACACAAAGTGGAAAATATAAAGTAGAGGTCAGCGCCTGCTCGGATACTTGGGTACCTTCAAAAGAAATTGAAGCAGAATTTATTAAGTTACCAGCGCTGATGCTTAAAACGGACAAAATCGCTTACTGTATAGGTGATGAGGCAACCCTTTCAATTGATGTTCCGGTAGATGCCGCGTCTTACACCATTAACTGGTTGCGAGACGGCACTATAATAAATAACACCACTAACAAAACAAGCTTAACAACTAACATTGCCGGCAATTACCAGGTTGCAATCAGCAGCAATAAAATAACCTGCTCAGAAAGTTCTTCGTTGTTGCCGCTTATATTTAACCCCATGCCTTCTATCACCCTGGAAAGAGTTGTGAACACCACGCTCTGTAGCGGGCAGGCGGTTGATCTTAGAGCCACTTTTGCAAACGGCACGGTTAAATGGTCAACAGGAGAAACAGGCAGCCAAATCAGTGTGAAAGATCCGGGAGATTATACTGCTACCGTAACATCAGCTTCCGGGTGCGTAGATAGCCGCAGTATAAACGTTCAATTTTTTAGCAATCCTGTTTTAAGCTTGCCCGATGCAAAACTATGCCAGTTTAACCGGCAGCAAGTTACCTTAAACGCCCCACCGGGCTTTACCAAATATGAGTGGAACGGGAAACAAGGCGGAGATTCATTTACAACCGGCTCGATTGGAAAAGTTGAACTCAAGGTAACCGATCTTAATGGTTGTACAGCATCACAAACCATAACTATTAACAGTTTTTGCACTGAAATAAAAATGGCCAATACATTTACACCTAATGCCGATGGTATAAATGACACCTGGGTTATTGAAGGTATTGACCAAAGCGTAACTGTAAAAATTTATAATCGTTTAGGCAGTCTTTTATTTAACAGTCGCGGTTACACCGAACCCTGGGATGGCACTTATAAAGGCAGTAAACTGCCTGCGGGCACATATTACTACATCATTAAATCCGGAACACAGGTTTTAAGCGGATGGGTACATATTATTTATTAATCATAAGCATCGTCTCCGCATTTTCAAGTATTTATGACCGCATAAGGTGTAAAAAGTCTGTTGCATATAAACATCGAGCGATGAACATTGTATTTTAACCAGATAAACCCAAAATTGATATGATGTTCTCGAAAGTAAAAATATTAAGCTTTGTTTTGTTATCATTTACTACAGCCGTTATGGCGCAAACCGGTCAACCGGTAGAAAAGAACAAAGCCAATAGTAATTATAAACCAGCCTTTGCCGGACAAACACGCATAGGCAGCGTTACAACAAAAACTCCATATACCGTTAATGTCATCAACAGCGAGCTGAAAAGTCCGTGGGGGATACATGTTTTACCAGATGGCCGTTTACTCATCAGCAGTAAGCCCGGAACTATGCAAATAGTAACAACAGATGGCAAAATTGTTAAAACCATTACCGGTTTCCCGGAAGTGCAGTATGCAGGCCAGGGTGGTTTACTTGATGTGAACATTGATCCTGATTTTACTCAAAACCGCATGGTATACTGGACTTATGCCCAACCTGGTCAAGGGGCAACATTGGCGGTAGCAAAAGGAAAACTATCGGCAGATGAAACCAAGCTTGAAAATGTAAAGGTAATTTGGGAAGCTGCCCCGCGATATAAAGGTGCCGGGCAATTTGGGTCGCGCTTAGTTTTTGATAAACAGGGTAATATCTTTGTTAGTTCCGGCGATAGGCAAGCAGATGACATCCGGGTAAAGGCCCAGGACCTGGAAGCTACTACCGGTAAGATCATCCATATAACCAAAGATGGAAAACCGGTTGCCGGTAATCCCTTTATTGGTAAAGCGAATGCTAAACCCGAAATTTATGCTTACGGGTTTCGTAACCCTGATGGTCTTTCCATTAATCCGGTTACCGGAGCACTTTGGGAAGTTGAGTTTGGCCCGCGGGGCGGCGATGAAGTTAATTTGATCAAGGCCGGAGGAAATTACGGCTGGCCGTACGTTACTTACGGGATAGAATACAGCGGCGAAAAGGTTTACGAGGGTATACAACAAAAAGAAGGAACCGTTCAGCCGGTATACTATTGGGATCCTGTAATTTCTCCGGGATGCATGATGTTTTACACAGGTAATATTCAGGAGTGGAAAAATAATATGTTTGTGGGAGGATTGAGCGGACAACATATAGCCCGTTTGGTTATCAAAAATAATAAAGTGGTGGGCGAAGAACGTTTGCTTGCTGATAAAAATGAGCGTTGGCGCTGTATAGCCACTGGTAAAGATGGTGCCATTTATGCTGCAACCGACGGTGGTAAACTATACAAAATTTCTAAGCGCTAATCAAAAGCGATCACTTGATGATGGCTTAAATCATTAAAACACGTTCGATATTTTAGCACAAGCCCCGCACGTCTGCAGGGCTTTTTTTATGCTTTGAATTTTTGATTATTGTAGTCAGAGACTACAGATATAGGCTTCCGAAGTAAAATACTTCGGACAACTGGGTGCGGTCGTAAATCCTTTGATTAAATGCTACCGTTATAAGCTCGGGTCAAATTCCACGATCCACTCAATACCGTATTTGTCCCTGAACATTCCGGCGTATGTACCCCAGGGGCCGTCGCCAATAGGTCCTTCAACATTTCCACCTGCCGATAGTCCGTTAAATATTTTGTCTGCTTCTTCACGGCTTTCAGCGCTAACCGCAATTTTTGATCTGTTTTCGTTTTCGTTTGTTCGCCCCATAAATTCGGGAACGTCATTGGCTAACAATACATTGTTTTTGCCAATAGGCAGGGCAATGCACATGATCTTGTTGGCATCATTTTCTGCTACCGGGAATTCGGCACTTGACAGGTCTTTGAAACGAATGATCTTTTTGAATTCTCCGCCAAAAACTGATTTGTAAAAGGTGAATGCTTCTTCGGCATTTCCATTAAAGTTGATCCAGGGATTAATTGCTCTCATTGTGTTTATTTTTATATGGTTAAGTTTTGTTTTGTTATCATTTCTGCGACAGTGTTACCAACAGGTTTTCCAGATTTGTTAACGTCATGGTAAATCCTATTCTGAAGCCTTCCAGTAATTTCTCCATCCGTTCAAACGATTCATTAAAAATGGTAATGCTCACTGTGGTTATACCATTTTGTTCGCTGAAATTGTAATCCCATTCAGAACCGGGCAATTCGCGATTTTGGTCTTTATCAGCAAATGCATTGTACATTTTAAAATTGGTTTTTGGCGTGATGGAAGTAAATTCCTGCACTGACCAACGCTCCTGACCGTCGGGGCCAATCATGGCGTAAAATCTTCGTCCCCCAACTTCAAAATTCATGTATTTGGTTTGGCAGCGCATGGGTGCAGGTGCTCCCCATTGGTCCAATATTTCCGCTTTGGTAAAAGCATCCCATACCAAATCAAGTTCCGCGTCAAATTCCCTTGTTATGAATACCGTTTTCGCTGCCTTGTCAACGGTAAAATCAAATAGCAGATGGTTGTTCATTTTTTATTTTTTTTCATGGTTAATAATACCTGATCCAGCTGATTAAATTGAGTTTCCCAGGTTTTTCTGAATTGGGCTAACCAATTATCAAATTCCTGCATTTTCCTCGCATTAAAATGATAATAAATTTCTCTGCCCAATTGTTCGGGTTTAATCAATTCACATTCGTGTAAAACTTTAATGTGTTTGGATACGGCCTGCCGGCTCATATCAAATTGATGAGCCATTGCATTTGGCGTTAAGGCCTGAGTAGCTATTAAAGCTAAAATAGCCCTGCGTGTTGGGTCGGATATGGCCTGGAATATATCTTGTTTCATCTATCTGTTTCTAATTAAGCAACCTGCAGGTTGCAAATATATATGCAACTTTTGAGTTGCGCAAATTTATTGCAATTATTTTTTGTTTAGTCTGTGGTCTCCATCAGGTTAATTACTAATTGCTTGCAAAAACATATAAGTATGAGACGATATGCACAGGCTTTGATACAATATGAAGATATCCGGAAAACACTTTTACTTATTTTTGCGGTTTGGATAAATATCAATTATACATTATCCATGAATACCAACCAATTTTAACCTTGTACATGGATAATAATAAACTGATTACCAAGCCGCATTACCCCATATTGGATGGTTTACGTGGTGTAGCGGCTATCATTGTAGTTACCTTTCATCTGACTGAGCCACTGGGCACCGGCCATCTGGATATTATAGTTAATCACGGGTATCTCGCTGTTGATTTCTTTTTCCTGCTGTCGGGTTTTGTGATCGGCTATGCTTATGACGACCGTTGGGATAAAATGACCGTCGGCACTTTTTTTAAACGCCGTATCGAGCGCCTGCAACCCCTCGTAGTTCTGGGCATGACCTTGGGTGCCATAGGTTTTTACTACACAGATTCAACCATCTGGCCGCTCATTCATACCGTACCCTTATGGAAAATGCTGCTGGTTTTGCTGATCGGTTACACCATTCTGCCGATACCGCTTTCGATGGATATACGCGGCTGGCAGGAGATGCATCCGCTAAACAGCGTAGGATGGTCCTTATTTTTTGAATACATCGCCAACATTCTTTACGCGGTCTGGATACGGAAATTTTCAAAAACCGCATTAGCGATTTTGGTATGTATTTCGGCTATAGCATTGGCACAATTGGCTATCACCAATGGGGATGTAAGCGGAGGCTGGACATTTAACGTGGAGCAGGTGCGCGTGGGTATTACCCGTACCATATACCCATTTTTTGCCGGCCTGTTACTTTCGCGGATGATTAAGCCTGCCCGCATCAGGCAGGCATTTTTATGGTGCAGTGTTTTAATAGCGGTGGTATTATATATGCCGCGCATTGGCGGTGCTGATCACCTTTGGATGAACGGGATATATGAGTCGGTTTGCATTATCATTGTTTTTCCGCTTATTGTTTACCTTGGTGCCAGCGGTGAGATTCATAGCCAAAGAGAGAACAGGATATGTAAGTTTCTGGGCGATATATCTTATCCGCTTTACCTGGTGCATTACCCGCTGGTTTATTTTTATGTGGCCTGGATCAGCAATCATAAAGGTGTCACTATTGTACAGGCATGGCCTTATGCCCTGGCTATTTTAATTGGCGCTGTTTTGCTGGCGTATGTTGCTTTGAAATGGTACGATGAACCTGTTCGGAAATGGCTGCGACAAAAGCTGGGTTAATAAGGCTAAAAATAATATAGTAATTTGTTCAAACCATTATGAGGCATACCTGTTCATGATGAAAATGTACCGAATTATAAAATATAATTATGAAAGCATTTGAGATAAGAGTTGGCCAAAGCCAGCAATTGTTAAGGTTTGAGCCGCAGGAAAAAACAAATACCTTCAAGATATTTGCTGCTGATAAGGCAGAAGACTGGCTTGACCGCGAACAGGCTCGCTCAGTAGATGTGCCTACAGATGGGCTGCTCGGCATAATTACCATCCATAGCGAGCATCACTTTGAATTTGACGGGCCAGGTGCTTTCACCGGTCAGGATCTGTCGAGCATGGCTGCACAGATCGTGCAGCACCCGCAATTCAAGACCGAATAAGCAAATCCGGCCATATAATCACCTAAAAACTACAGAACTTAAATAAATTATTATAGTTTTGTTTTACTATGCTTAACGTTGGTTTACTTTCTCCTCCAGTTTCATTTTTTATAGCTTAACTATAATTCAATGGCACAAGCGCTCTGTGTTCTACGGAAACGCGTGTCTGTATCCTTATTTTACAGCTTTTAAAAATGAAACAAGCATATATTAAACTACATACCGCCTTGGTTTTGGCGGGCTTCACCGGTATATTCGGTAAATTGATTACCTTAAACGCGGCGCTGATCAGCTGGTACCGGTTATTTTTTTCGGCAATTATCATGTTGTTCTTTTTTGCCTTCAAAGGCAAATTTGTACCGATTGAAAGGTCATCAAAATTGAAGATCAGCTTTACCGGCCTTTTGCTGGGTATCCACTGGATATTATTTTACGGGAGTATCAAATACTCCAACGTTTCTGTAGGTGTGGTATGTTTTGCGCTGAGCAGCTTTTTTAATGCCATACTTGGCCCGGTCATCAACAAGCGCAAACTATCTGTTCAGGAACTTTTACTGAGCAGCCTCACGCTTTGCGGCATCGGTTTAATTTTTGGAATGGATGCCAGTTACCGGACAGGTATTGTGCTTGGTGTATTCTCTTCTATGTTTTCGGCTTTATATACGTTATACAGCGAGCGTATTGTGAAAGACTATGATAGCGCTACTTTTATGCTTTGGCAAATGAGCGGGGGCTGCATTGGTTTAACGGTGTTGTTACCTTTGGTACTTTGGGGATCACCGCTCAGCTCGCTGCTGCCATCTGAGGCCAATCTGGGTTGGCTGGTGGTGCTGGCAGCTTTTTGCACGGTGTTGCTTTATTTTCTGATCAACAACGCGCTCAAGAAAATTCCGTCATTTACCGTAAGCCTTACCTTTAATCTGGAGCCTCTTTATACCATATTATTGGCGGTTGTTATTTTTAAGGAAGGTCGCGAGTTTACAATGGGATTTTATTGCGGTTTAGCATTGATTATTAGCTCGTTAATCTTTCAGATGTATCGTGTAAAACGTATCAATGGCTAATCTACGCTGTTTAGAACCATTAACACAAAGCCCCGCGAAAAAGCAGGGCTTTGTGTTTTATAGAACTATTGAGTTAGAAATATTAGGCCTTAACAGCTTGATTAATTGTTTTGGACAGGCGAAATGCTGCAAGCAGGTAATAAAAGGCACCAAAAGCGGCATATCCTGCCAGGCTTGTAATTCCCTTGGTAGGGTCGTGCGCCAAAATGATAAAAGAACTTCCTCCTAATACGGATTGGGCTCCACTGATGATCATAGGCCATTGCCCGCCTAAAGTTTTCCGGCGGCGTAACCCTAATATTAATTGAATTAGCCCAGTTCCAATTGCCCAGATACCAAAAACTATCAAAGCCTCAGGAACGCCTTGCTGTAAAGCGAAGCCTACCGCTATGGTAGTGATGCCGCTAATTACAGCATTTACATATTGAGGTGTTTTAGAAGAGCTGTTTTTATTAGCACGAATGTCCAGGAAAGTGCCCACTACATCCCAGGCCGGGTAAATGATGAGCAAAACAGTGGCAATGGTTATAGATGTTTTTGAAAGGAGCGCGATAAGAATAACCCAGGCTACAGAAAATGTGGCGCGTATGAAATATAGTTTGCGTAATGATGTGGCAGTTTCAACGGCTTGTTCGTTTACTGATGCGTAAAGTTGAGTGCTTGATGTTGATGTCATGATTTTGTTGCTTTTGTTAATCCAAAGGTCTGAGGTATTGGTTGATAGGTTTTTAACTTAAGTTAAAATGCAAATGAAGATTACATTTCAATTGCATTAGTATGGCTCATAAAAAAAATATGATTATTAAACACTTCCTTTTAACTTAAGTTAAAATTTAGCATATCGTTAATGCCGAACTTTACCAAGTTTGAACTGTATGTTTATAATTATTGTATAATTAATTGATGATCAAATGGCCGAGAGTAGCAATATTGTATTTGAGTATCTTAAGAGTTTTGCCCCGCTGAACGATAAAGATATTAACGATAGCCAACCATTTTGGAAAGCGCGGAAAATGAATAAAGGAGATTTTTTTAATATGCAAAGCATGGTTTGCAATGATCTCGGCTTAATTGTTAAAGGCATATTCCGGATATATTATCGTGATCCTGAAACCAAAGAAGATAAGAACATATTCTTTTTCTCAGAGAATCAGTTTGTCGTTTCGTTCAGAAGCTTTGTATCACGCAACGCCTGCTGGTATTTCATTGAGGCGATGGAAGATTCAGAAATCTTTTTCATCTCATATCAGGATCTGAATAGCCTTTATGAAACCCATCCCAACTGGGGAAAATTTGGCAGGCTGCTGGCCGAGACGTTTTTTTTCGCTGCGCAAACACGTACCGAAGAATTTATATTTTTCTCGCATGAACAACGTTATATCAGGTTGCTGGAAGCACATCCGGATATTGTTAACCGTATACCCGCATACCATATCTCGTCTTATTTGGGTATTACCAATCCTTCATTAAGCCGTATCAGGAAGCGTATTGAAAGCAAAAAAGCTCAGTAGGTTATTTGGGCGATGTTGTTTTGAAACATCAGGTGCCGGCATTGTTTTTCTTACGATAATTAGAAGGCGATAAGCCCATCAGCCGGGTAAATATGCGCGAGAAATAGTACTGATCGGTAATGCCCAAACTCAGCGCTATTTCCTTTACCGGCATTTGGGTGAAGGACAGGAACTGGCACGACTTCTGGATTTTTAAATGGTTAAAATACTCAATAGGCGAATAGCCGGTTTCGGCTTTGAAAATGGCCGAAAAATGGGAGACAGATAAATTGGAAGCTTTGGCAAAATCGCTTAGTTTTATCACTTCATCAACCTTTTCCTGCATCAGACGTATGCTTGATGATACCACGTTTTTCTCCCGCTGCGGTGCGGTATCATTAAACTTTTCTTCATATATGAGCGAGGATAAAAAGTGTGAAAATATCATATTCACATACCGTAGTACATCCGTACTGTAGCCCCGCTCCAGGTTTTTATAAATATTATCAAACAACCGGATCCGGTGATCGCTGTATGACAGGTTGGGTTTGTATCCATCCGAATTATTCAAAATAAGTTCAGAAATATAGGCCGAAAGCTCGCCTTTAAAATGCACCCAGTAAATGGTCCAGGGTTTATCGTTCCCGGCTCCATACCTGTGGGGTACGTTTGCGGGTATAATGATAAACTCAGATGGAACTACAGTTATCTTACGTTTATTGATCTCGAGCCAGCCTGTGCCTTCAGTACAATAAATGATAATATATTGGCTGATGCCAGCGGGCCTTTCCGCGTAATGAAAAGCCGCTTTGGGGTAATAGCCAATGTCGGTAATGTAGATCTGCCGTGTTACGGGATCTTTGGTCAAAAAATCGGCAATAACCTTTTTGGGCAGTACAATAAGTTTTTGTCCTTCAAAGCCCTCTCTTTTCCTTAAGCCTTTATCTTTCATGTTTTCTAAAATCTAACAATCAGAAAATAATCCATCATTTCCATAAAATAAACCATTTTTTATGAACCGGAAATCTTGAAATTTTACGACAACCAATTCACGCCGATCATAAATTATTAAAAACTGAATGCCTTGTGGGTAAATATAGGAAATTACTAAACTGAGAATTATCAAAATTTTAAAATCAGGGCATTTTAATAATGCCGGAATTTGATAGATGTACTCAATAAACTATGGTCTTAATTTAAGAATATAGTCTATTTATAAGTATAACCTTGACACCTCGCTGCGGAAAGCATTCAGGAAAAAATAACCAGAAGTATAATTAAACCAACTATAAAAATGAGAAAACTGTTACTATCATTAATTATACCGCTAACATTTATGGCCCAGGCACTTGCCCAGCAAAAGCAGGTGAAAGGGGTTGTAAAAGATGCGGTTTCACACCAATCGCTGCCGCTGGCAACTATTACGGTGAAAAGCGGCGGAACTATTAAAGCCCGCGCGGCTGCTGATGTTGATGGAAAATTCAGCATCAATGCCACCGTTGGTTCAGTGCTAACGGCCACATATGGTGGTTATAAACCTAAAAACGTTACTATAACCGGTAGCGAAACCGAATTGGTGATCAGTATGGAACGTGGAAGCACCGACCTGAACGAAGTGGTAGTTATTGGCTATGGTAAAGAAAAACGTACCGACCTTACCAGTTCGGTATCAACCATATCATCCAAAGAAATAGGGGAGCTTCCAATAACCAACCTCGCCAGCGCTTTAGCTTCTCGGGTACCTGGTTTGGAGGTGCATGGTACAGGTTATGCACCTGGTTCCGGTTCGGTAGTTAATACCCGCGGGTTAAATTCCATCACGCAAAGTGAGGGTCCTCTGTTCGTTGTTGATGGTGTGGCGCTGGTTGGCGATATCCGTTCTATCAACCCGAACGATATTGAATCTATCGAAGTTTTAAAGGATGCGGCTGCTGCCGGTATTTACGGCTCAAGGGCTGCTAACGGTGTAATCATCGTTACCACCAAAAAAGCTAAGGCAGGTGTATCTACCATTGATTTCAATGCCTATTTCGGTGTGCAAAAACCGGTATCAGTTTATAAAATGCTGAATGGTCAGCAATATGCCAAACTCAAACAAGACGCCTTTTTTGATGCCGATCCCGGTATGTTTCCACCAGATTCCATCAAAAAAGTATTTAATAGTTATGAGCTGGAAAGCATCAATAATGGTTACAAAACTTATGATTGGCAAAAGGCCATCATGAACCAGAATGCACCTACCCAAAATTACTCGTTGTCCGTATCTAACGGTACAGCAAAAAACAGGGTGTATTTTAGCGGTAATTACTTAAACCAGAGTGGTATACTGATTAATACCGGATATAAAAAATACAATGCTTATTTCAGCGAAGAATCTACCCTGTCAAACATCATCAAATTGGGCGGAAGCGCAAATATTACTTATGATAGAACGCAGAGCCCAAGCCCGTCAGAGTATCAGCAGGCGCTTACGCAAAGTCCGCTGATGCCAATTTACGGTGCTGATGGTCAGCCACTGGTGATCACCGATCAAACCACCGGAACGCTCACCATCCGTAACCCTTTAACTTCGGCATTGTACTCGGTTCATAATAACAGTACTACCAGAACTATTGGCAATGTTTTCCTGGAAGTTACACCGGTTAAGAGCCTGACCTTGCGTTCAAGCATCGGGGCCGATATTTACAACGGAGAAACAGATACTTACTACCCGCGTAACACCGGCGAAGGCTTTTCTTCAAATGGCCAGGCCGAGATATACAACTACAAATCAACCGATATACTTTGGGAAAATACAGCTACCTACAACCTGGTTACCAAAGATCATGAATTGAACCTGTTAGGTGGGTTTAGTTATGAGCGCCATCAGAACGTGGCTATGGATATGCAGGGTACACAGTTCCCGACCGACTTACTTACCTATAAAAACATAGGTAGCGCGGGTATCAAAACTCAGGATAACTCTAATTACGATGGCTGGTCTGTACGCTCATTGCTGGCCAGGGCTATTTATAAATACAAAGGCCGCTATATCCTTAACGCAACAGCACGTCAGGATGGTTCTTCACGTTTTGGACCGAACAGCAAATTTGGTTTCTTCCCTTCGGTGAGCGGTGCCTGGAGAATCATTGATGAGCCTTTTATCGGCGCAAAATTCCGCAGTGTAGTAAACGACTTGAAGTTGCGTGCCAGCTACGGACTTATCGGTAACCAAAACCTGCCTTACGATGCCATATATACCCGTTATAACCAGTCGCAATATCCGTTTAATGGCACATCCAGCACCAGCGGCTACCAGGTTGGCGGCACAGCGGGCAACCCCGATCTGCAATGGGAGCGCCAGCACCAAACTAATATTGGTGCGGATATAGCACTGTTCAGTAATAAGGTACAATTCTCTGCCGATGTGTATAACAAAGATATCAGCAGCCTGTTGTTACCATTCACTCTTGCGCCATCATCAGGCTTTGATAACGAGCAGATCAACGTAGCTGCCATGAACACTAAGGGCATCGATCTTACCTTAAAGGTAACCCCGGTTCAGAATAAGCACTTTACCTGGCAAACCTCACTTAACTGGTCAAAATACCAGAGCCGGATCACCAAACTTTTCCCG
Source organism: Mucilaginibacter sp. (assembly GCF_039207105.1). Lineage (GTDB taxonomy): Bacteria > Bacteroidota > Bacteroidia > Sphingobacteriales > Sphingobacteriaceae > Mucilaginibacter. The sequence continues at coordinate 52,704 of NZ_JBCECK010000009.1, read as the reverse complement.
GGACGCGATTCTATAGGTCTTACCTTAAGGGTGGGCCTGCCACCAAGTGGAACATTTGCCAATTATGTATATAATGGCCTGTATCAAAAAGGCGATGATTTTACCCTTAACCCTAATGGCAAACCAGGTGACATCAAAATAAAAGATGTGAACGGAGATGGTAAAATTACCCCGCTGGATCAGGTTGTGGTAGGCTCCAGTATCCCGAAAGGCTGGGGCGGTTTCTGGAACTATTTCAGGTGCGATGCCTTCTCGATGACGGTTTTCACCACCTACGAATACGGCCAGCAACTGAATAACCTTACTTATACCAACCTCACTTATTATAACGCCACATACGGCAACACAGGTAACGTGACCCAGGCAGGGGGTAATTACTGGACACCAACCAATACTAACACCAACATCCCGAGGCCTAACTCGTTCGGAACGTCGTTAAAAACCCTGCCCGCAGGTCCCGGCCCCAATCAGGATGGCAGCGGAGGTTCAAGTTATTCTATACAGAACGCGTCATACGTACGCATCAAGAATATTACCCTCGGGTATGATTTTCCATCCAAATTGCTGCAGCATATCAACGTCAGAAGCCTGAATGTGTATGTACAGGCCATTGAGCCCTTCCTTTTTTCTAAATATAAAGGCCTTGACCCGGATGTTGCAGGCAGCTACGGTGTTAACGAAACATACCCAAGATACAGAACCTTCCTGTTTGGCGTAAAATTAGGTTTATAACAATCAAAAATATTGAATATGCAATTCATCAATAAACTCAAAATATTCCGGGCAGTTGCCTTTATGCTGGTGGCGCTGGCGCTGGGAAGCTGCAGAAAGCAACTTGACTATACACCGGAGGTTTTTCTTTCGGCCCAGCAGGTATATAAAGACCAGGCTGGCGCTACTGCCGGTGTAACCGGTATTTACCGTCAGTTACAAATTCTTAAACAATCAGATTACGCTTTAATAGGTATTATTGGTACCGATGAGGCACGGTGCACCTACCAAAGCCAGGGTTATGGTGCTTATTGGGCGGGTGTAACCGGGCTTGATGTTTATGATATACAATTTAATAGCCAAAATGCCGATATTAAGGGCTATTGGACTGTTAGTTATCAAGGTATCGTGAACGCAAATAATGCCATACAATACATCCCTGAGATCAAGAGCTTTTCTGATGCCACCATACAGCAGCGTTTGTTGGGCGAAGCTCATTTTATGCGTGCGTTATTTTACTTTCAGTTAGTACAGCTTTTTGGTGATATTCCGTTGCGTTTAGAAAATATGTCGGTTTCTAACGGCGTACCGCGTTCTCCTCAGTCCAAAATTTATGAGCAGGTTATCGCCGATCTGAAATTCGCGATAGCCAACTGCTGGATCAAAAGTAAAAATCCTGATCCGGGCAGGGCAAGCGTTGAGGCTGCCAAAGCTTTGCTGGGTAAAGTGTATTTAACACAGCACGACTATCAAAATGCCAAAACTACGTTAGAGGATTTGATACAAACAGGTAATCCAACCCTGCTAACCAATTATGCCGACCTATTTGACGGCAAGCATGAAAACAATGCCGAATCGCTTTTTGAGATCCAGTATGCAACTGATGCCGGAAACTCTCAAAGCTTACAAAATTTGTTTGGCTCTTATGCGGGTGCCCCTATAGCCGGAGAAACTTTTGATAAGCACACACCGGGCTATGGCGGTACTGTGGTAATGGCTACCTCTTTTTACTCAGATAGTGTATTTAACAAAACTACGGATAAACGATATTTAGCATCTATTAATCATGACCGTTACGACAGCAACGGCGCCACAATGGGTTGGTGGATTGACCCGGGATTGCCAACTGTTAAGAAATATGATATTTCAAATGCCGATGTTGATGCCTATACTTCGGGTAAAAACCTGTACGTACTGCGCTCGGCCGATGTGTTCCTGATGTATGCCGAGGTATTGAACGAACTGAACCAAACAAGCGCGGCGCTGGTACCGCTTAACAAAGTCCGCAACAGGGCCGGTTTATCAAACCTGGAAACAGCGCTTGGTGGTGTACCAGATCAAACCGCTATGCGCAACGAGTTATTGAACGAACGCAGCAGGGAATTAGGTGCCGAAGGCTGGCGCTGGTTTGATTTGAAAAGAACCAATACGCTGGTGCAACGGGTAATGAGATACAATAACCCGAAAGCTGATTTTATGAAGTTAAACAATTCAACCACCGATCCGCACCCGGCCCAGAACGTAACGCAGAAAAACAACCTGTACCCTATACCATTGAGTGAATTACAAAACAATCAGGCGCTGAACCTGAATAGTCAAAACCCGGGATATTAATAAAGAATATATGAACCTGATTGCCCGTTTGCTTCGTGTTAGTTTCATTATTGCACTTTTACCGGTATGCTCTTCTAATGCACAACAGGTAACCAAAAGCAATGATAGTTTGGTGGTGAGCACCGCCACATCTTCCGTGACCGTTAATTTTAAAAGTGGCCATGTTTCCTATCGCTTTACTAATGGTGTTATGTTGAATAATACCATCGCTTATATCAACGAATTGAATGCCGGTTACCTGTCAACCGCAGATTGCTCGGTACATCAGGCCGCGACAGACGCGTTTGATAATAGCTTTGGAAAAGGTGTGCGCATAGTGATCAAACACTCAGGCAATAGTAAAGGGATTACGCTGGTACAACAAATCACTCTTTATCAAAATCATGCTTATTTATTGACCAATCTGGAAGCGCTGGGAACCGCACCCTTGGAGTCTCGCGATGTTTGCGCTTTAGCTGTACTGCCGTCACAAAAAGCGAACCTCATACAGCCTGGTGCAGAACCACGGTTTTTGGACGTGCCCTTTGATAATGACGATTGGGTTAATGTGCTGGAACGCAAATGGGAGGGAAACGGCAAACCGGCATTCAGTGGGATAGGCTATGAGTACGCAGCCATTTATGACAACGCCAAAAATTCCGGGTTGGTGATGGGTAGCTTATCCCATGATTTCTGGAAAACGGGGATTGTTTACCATGCCGGAAAGCAAACGGGCATCATTGACTCCTTAAAGATATATGACGGCGCGGCAACGGCAGATGACCCGTCGCTCCCTCATGATTACGGAGGACAAGATGGAACACATGACCAGGCGCCTCATGGCACTATGAAAGGTAAAGTGATCAGCTCGTCGGTCATATACTTATGCGGCTCTGCTGATGTGCGCAAAGCCTTTGTTGATTATGGTAATGCGAACGTATTGTTCAACGGTCGTTCTGACTGGAAAGGAACTGCTCCCGTTTACTGGAACAGCTTTGGCGTTGAGGGTGTGTTGGGTTACGAGAAAGTAATGATGCCCCCAGGTGTATTAAAAATCGTTGATTTTATTCAAACGCTTGATAATTTCAATAAGTACAGCAAACCGGTGCTGAGTATCGACTCTTATGATCAGAATATTTACAACACCGAGATGCTGGCATCTTTAGGTCGGTACGCTAAAAAGAAAAACCAGCAAATGGGGTTCTATTTTATTCCCTTTGCCATGTGGACCTGGAAAAACAATGTGAACAATACCAAAATTGCCGGCTCAGATTATCCGATAGGAGATGTGCTGTTGCACGATAAGAACGGCCAGCCGATTGCTTATAAAGATGGTGATTGGGGTGCTTTTGCGATGGACCCCACCCACCCGGCAGTGCGTTTGTATGTTATTAATCAATTAGAGAAAGCCAAAGCTATTGAGGCTAAATTTTTGAAAATAGATTTCCTGACAGCCGGTGCGCTGGAATCAACCCGGCGTTATAATCCCGAGATCAGATCTGGCCTGCAAGCTTATAACTACGGCATGAAAATGCTGCGTACCCTGGCCGATTCTATCCTGGGGAAAGATATTTTTATTACTCAGGCTATATCGCCTATGTTCCCGAGCCAGTACGCGCATACCCGTTTTATCTCTACCGATGTTTACTCGCACCTGCGCGACGACCAAAAAGGTTTCCCGCATTACGGTAGTACAGAGGCCTCACTGGCAACGGGATCTCATAACTGGTGGGTACAGGGAACGCTTTGGCCTTATACTAACCTGGATGTGAGCATCATGAAAAACTTCCAGAAAAATCCAGATCTGACGGAAAAGGAAGTAAAGGTGCGTTTGTTCGCCTTAATGTCAATGGGCAGCATTTTGGGCGATGGCTCCGATTTCAGGAGTAAATTGGCCTCCGATCGTGCAAAAACTTATCTCAATAATAAAAATCTGTGCGCTTTTTTTAGCGATCCGAAAGCATTTACACCGCTCAAATTTGCCGATGGCGAATCGCTTGATCAACAGCTGGCTTTTTACCTGCCGGGCACTTCGCCGCTGTTATCCCTGTTCAATTTTGATAAGCAAAAGGTATACGGCGAACAATGGCACCGAAAGGATATTGGCCTTGATGATAAGGCATACCTGATCAAGGATTTCCTGACAGATGCTATCATTGGTAAAATAGCCAAAGGGCAGGATACATTTTCGTTGCAGGTAGGTACCGAGGATGCGCAGATGGTAAGATTGGTACCGGTAAATTAAGATCAGTTAAAGGAAGAAAAGAAATCAATAAAATATAATATCAACTATGAAAGTTACAGCCTGGATAGAAAAGATTAGCATCCCTACCTACAAAACAGGAACACCCGAGAAAAATCCGATGTTTATGGAAAAACGGGTTTATCAGGGAAGCAGCGGGGTAGTGTATCCGCATCCTGTCATAGAACAGATAGCCGACGAAAAAACTGAACAGGATTATACCGCGGTATTCCTTGAAAATGATTATCTGAAGATCATGATATTGCCCGAGCTGGGTGGCCGTATCCAGCGTGCATATGATAAAGTACAACAACGCGATTTTGTGTATTATAACCAAGTAGTAAAACCGGCGCTGGTAGGTTTAGCCGGGCCCTGGATATCTGGGGGAATTGAGTTTAACTGGCCGCAGCACCATCGCCCCAGCACTTTTTCGCCTATTGATTTTGCTATTGAGGAAAATGAGGACGGCAGTAAAACCGTATGGGTTAACGAGATCGAGGTGATGTTCCGTACAAAGGGCCGTGCAGGTTTCACACTCTTTCCGGATAAAGCTTACCTGGAGATCAAAGGAAAGCTGTTTAACCGTACGCCATTTCCGCAAACCTTTTTGTGGTGGGCCAACCCGGCGGTAAAAGTGAATGAACATTACCAATCAGTATTTCCGCCTGATGTATACGCCGTGTTTGATCATGGCAAAAGAGATGTTTCTGATTTTCCTATTGCTACAGGAACCTATTATAAAGTAAACTACGCGCCGGGTACCGATATATCCAGGTATGATACCATACCTGTGCCTACATCATATATGGCCATCCGCTCAAACTATGATTTTATGGGCTGTTATGAACATGATACACAAGCCGGTATGCTGCACGTGGCAGATCATCACCTATCACCAGGTAAAAAACAATGGACCTGGGGTAACGGTGAGTTCGGCTATGCCTGGGACAGGAACCTCACCGAAGAGGACGGCCCTTACATTGAGCTGATGACCGGTGTATTCACTGATAATCAGCCTGATTTTTCATGGCTGCAGCCTAACGAAGAGAAAACATTTGAACAATACTTTATGCCCTATGCCCGAATAGGTGTAGTAAAAAATGCCACCAAAGAGGCCATGCTGAACCTGGAGGTTGAAGATAAGCGCATTGCGTTGAAAGTTTACGCTACCTCAATTTATCAAAATGCAAAAATCGCGCTTTGGTATAACGGCAGCCTGCTCAAGGAATATATCGCGACTATTGCTCCTGATGCCATTTTTGAGGAAGTATATGAAGCGGGTGAACAACTGATAGCCGATAAACTACACATGGTAGTTATTGATAGCGAAGGACGGGAACTGGTAGCTTACCGCCCGGAAAAAAATGAAAATAAGGAGATCCCTTCGCCAGCTTCTGCGGCACTTGCACCAGCTGAAATTGAGCAGGTAGAGGACCTGTTCCTGAATGGTCTGCACCTGGAACAATACCGCCATGCTACCTATAATCCCATTGACTATTATGAGGAAGGACTGGAAAGGAGCCCGGGCGATATCCGTTGCAATAATGCTATGGGCTTGCTGCTACTTAGAAGAGGCCAGTTTAAACAGGCCGAACCTTACTTCCGGACTGCTATACAAACCTTAATTAAACGCAACCCTAATCCGTACGATGGTGAACCTTATTATAACCTTGGCTTATCTTTAAAGCTACAGGGCAGGCATAACGAAGCCTATGAAGCCTTTTTCAAATCAACCTGGAATGATGCCTTTCAGCATAGCGGCTTTTTATCGCTGGCAAGGATAGCTTCGTTGCAAAATAAATGGACGAGCGCCTTACAGCTTGCAGAAAAATCATTGGTGCGCAACGCACACAACCATACCGCGCGCCATTTAAAAACAGTGCTGCTTCGCAAAAACGGCAAACTGGAAGAAAGCCTGACTTTTGCTGATAGTTCATTGGCGATAGACCTTTTTAACTTTGGTTGCCTGTTTGAAAAGTATCTTGCTTACAAACAGTTAAATAACGAAGCATTGGCCGCAGATACGCTGGCTCAATTAAAAAACCTGATGCGTGATGACCTGAATAATTTCCTGGAATTAGCGCTGGATTACGCGCAGGGAGGTTTATATACCGAAGCACATGAAATATTGACCATCTATAAAACCGGCAAAAATGAAGTTTCGCCGCTGGTTTATTATTACATGGCCTGGTTTGCATCTGAATTGGGTAAAGAAGAGGAGGCGCTTGATTTGTGTAAATCAGGTGCTGCACAATCGCCAGACAGGTGTTTCCCGAACAAAATTGAAGAGATTATTATCCTGCAAAATGCCATCCGGTTAAACCCGGCAGATGCTAAGGCACCCTATTACCTTGGTAATTTGTGGTATGATAAGCGTCAATACGCTGATGCCATTGCCTGCTGGGAGCTTTCGGCAAGTATTGATCAGACTTTCCCTACGGTATACCGCAACTTGTCATTGGCTTATTTCAATAAGTTAAATGATCAGGATAGGGCGCTTGAGGCTATGGAGAAAGCATTTGGTTTGGATGAAACCGATGCCCGCATTTTAATGGAGCTGGATCAGTTGTATAAAATTACGGGGAAGGATGCCCAAAGCCGGCTTGATTTCCTGAATAAATATCCTAACCTGGTAACACAGCGCGATGACTTGTATCTGGAAACCATTACCCTTTATAACAACCTGCAGGATTTTGAAGCCGCCAAAAAATTATTGTCAGAAAGGAAGTTCCATCCCTGGGAAGGCGGCGAAGGTAAGGTAGTTGGTCAATTCTTATTATCACATATTTCCCTGGCCAAAAAGGCTCTTGAAAATGATGATTTTAATACCGCATTGGAGCTGTTGACCGCCGTTCAAACCTATCCTGAAAACCTGGGCGAGGGTAAACTTTACGGTACCCCTGAAAATGACGTAGATTATTTAATAGGTTGTGCTTATGAAGGTTTAGGCTTAAGCGATAAAGTGCGGGAGAAATTTACTGATGCCACCAAAGGAAACAGTAAACCGGTGCAGGCTATTTACTACAACGATCCGCAGCCGGATAAGATCTTTTACCAGGCGCTTGCTTTACGTAAATTGGGCGCTTTTGCCCATGCCGATGCGATATTTAAAGATTTCCTGGAATTTGGAGAAAAACAAAAAGAGGTTGCGGTAAAGATAGACTACTTCGCCGTATCACTTCCGGATATGCTTGTTTTTGAAATAGATATCAATAAAAGAAATGAGATTTTCTGTAAATACCTGATCGGTTTGGGTTACATTGGTCTGGGTGATTACCAGTTGGGTCAGGAATACCTGAGCGCTGTGTTAGCTATGGATAAAAACCACCAGGGAGCCGCAAGCCACCTGAGGATGATACCTACGCTGCAACAAATGAAAGGTAAATATGCAGGAAGTTAATCAAGGTAATTTATCTGTATCCTGCGCTATTCAGGAGCATTGGGCCGAAGGGGTGGTTTATTTGATCACCCTGAAAAACGGCAACATGTCTGTTTCGATTACCAATTACGGTTGTATCATAACCGCTATCTATACGCCATCAAGGGATGGTGACCTGAAAAATATCGTAGCCGGATACCCGTCGTTGGATGGGTACCGGCAAAACGAGCATTATTTTGGTTGCCTGCTTGGCAGGTACGCAAACCGTATTGCAGGGGCACAATTTAAGCTGGGTACTGAGGTTTATCAACTTTCGCAAAACGACGGAAGCAACCATTTGCATGGTGGTTTTGCAGGTTTTAATAAAAAGCTGTTCGGGCTGAGCAGTCTGATACAAGAAGAGCAGGAAGCAGGTGTTATATTTGAATACCAAAGTTTTGATGGTGAAGAAGGTTACCCGGGGAATCTCAGCATTAAAATAAAATATGTGCTGAATAAAAATAACCAGCTGGTAATGAGTTATGAGGCGGTTACCGATAAGCCTACGCCTGTTAACCTGGCCAATCATTCGTATTTTAACCTCACAGGTTTTGAAACGCCTGATATTTTGAGTCATACATTACAGATCAACGCGCAAAGCTACACCGAAACAGATCAGGATATTCCTACCGGAAAAAGCCTGAAGCTTGCCGGAACGCGTTACGATTTTTCGGCTCCCCGTAAGATCAGAAATCCTGAAACCACTTCACAGGATTACAACCAAAATTTTATTATTGATGGCTTTATTCCAGGCAAAATAAAAAAGGCGGCTACAATGAGCGATCCTGGGTCAGGGCGATACGTAACCGTTTATACCGACCAGCCGGGCTTGCAGGTGTACAATGCAACTATCTGGGATGGTACAATCCTGGGTTCGCAGGGGAAGTATTACCAGCAGTATGGTGCTATAGCGCTTGAAGCTCAAAACTTTCCTGATGCACCTAATCATCCCGGCTTTCCTAACCCGATACTTTACCCGGCAGATACCTACCGGGCAACAACCATTTATGAGTTTGGTAATGAATAACAGCACACAAAATAATCATAGCATCAACAAAAAATAATGATCAATTCATCTTTTAACAAATTCTATATCCTCGGTATCTCGCTCATCTCGGCATTGGGAGGCTACCTGTTTGGTTTTGATTTCGCGGTTATTTCCGGTGCGCTGCCATTTTTGCAAAAGCAATTCGCGCTGAATGCTTATTGGGAGGGTTTAGCTACAGGTAGTCTGGCCCTGGGGGCTATAGCGGGTTGCCTGGTGGCCGGTAAGGTTGCCGATAAGTATGGCCGCAGGCCGGGGCTCATGTTAGCCGCAAGCCTGTTCGCGTTGTCATCGCTAGCAATGGCGCTGTCGCCCAACCGGGATATATTTATAGTGGCTCGTTTTGCGGCTGGTATTGGTGTCGGTATGGCCTCTATGCTATCGCCCATGTATATTGCTGAGGTATCGCCTGCGCATTTGCGGGGCCGTATGGTGGCTGTTAATCAATTAACGGTTGTTATTGGCATCCTGGTTACCAATTTAGTAAACTATACCCTCCGCAATTCGGGCGATGACGCCTGGCGATGGATGTTTAGCCTGGGTATGATACCGTCGGGCCTGTTTCTTATTGGGGCTTATTTCCTGCCAGAGAGCCCCCGTTGGTTGATGAAGGATGGTAAAGATGAAAAAGCGAAACAGATCCTCCACAAAATTGGCGGGCAGGACTTTGTTGACGAGTCTGTTGTGAGTATCAAAAAATCATTAGAGGGAGTTACCCGCACCAATTATGCAGATGCTTTTAAGGCGGCGGTGCTCCCTGCTGTAATTATAGGTATTGGTTTGGCTGTTTTTCAGCAGTTTTGTGGTATCAATACGGTATTTAATTATGCGCCAAAAATATTTGAACGCATTGGCTCAACCAAAGATGATCAATTGCTTCAAACCGTTTTCATCGGAGGGGTGAACCTCGTATTTACAGTTCTTGCCATGACGTTGGTTGACAAGTTAGGGCGCAAACCGCTGATGCTGATCGGTGCCGGCGGATTAGCGGTGCTTTACATTATTGTGGTGAGATTGCTGGCAATTAACTCGGCCGAGGTTTCTTGGTTTTTACTCGCGGCCATTGGGGTTTACGCGCTGTCTATAGCGCCTGTAACCTGGGTACTCATCTCTGAAATATTCCCGACCAAGGTACGTGGGGCCGCTATATCTATTGCGGTGATCAGCCTTTGGGCGGCTTATTTCATTTTGGTGTTCACCTTTCCGATGCTTTTTGAACGGTTTAAGGAAAATACCTTTTACATCTACGCGGCTATTTGCACCGCCGGCTTTTTGTTTATCTGGCTAAAGGTTAAAGAAACCAAAGGAAAAACACTGGAAGAAGTTGAAATGACCATGATGGGCCATTAAATAAAGAAGGAAATAAGATAATAAAAAAGCGCTATCTGGCAAAACCGGATAGCGCTTTTTTATTATTAGCGATTTACTGTTTAATCATCATCGCCATCTTTTTCAACAGCTTTTACAAAGGCGGCACGTACAGGGGTAGGTACTTTAGCATTTTCGCCTTTGACAGCCTTCCAGATCATGGTGTTCATGATCTGGTCTGGTACGCGGTCAACGGCGGTAAAATCAAGTCCTTTAGATAGCGCGCCCAATCTGGTGCCTTTAGGGTTAAGCTCATTAATATTGATGTTTGCCGGTAAGCACTTAAACGGTGTGGCATCCGGCGTTTTGGTAAAACAACGCCACATAGAGGCGGCCGAAGCATCATACTGGGTCATTGGCGGCATACCTAAAATCAACTCAATAGTGCGCAGTACCGATGAGGTAGAGTACATGGTATGATCAACAAAATTGCGCTTTACAAAGCCGCCTGCAATATAAGCTGGCGAACGGTGGGCATCTACATGGTCGGGACCGTTTTGGGCGTCATCTTCCAGAATAAATATCACGCTGTTTTCCCATATCGGGCTTTTAGCAATGTGTTCAACCAGGCGGCCAACGGCAAGGTCGTTATCGGCCACATGGGCGAATGGTGTAGGCCTTCCGGGAGTGGTACCCTCGGTATGGTCAGACAGCATGCGCATGGTGCTTAACCTTGGTACGGCATTGTTACGTACCAATGAGTCAAAATCATGTTCCCAGGCCGTGTAGCGCAGGGTATCCGGATCGCGGAGGTCATGTGTTGGGTATGCTTTGGCAAAATGATCTTTTAATACCGATATCTGGGGGGTATTATCAGCGTTGATAAACTCGCCATAGGTGCGGTAAGATACGTTGGAACGCTTGGCCTGATCCCAGATGTACAGTTTGTTTTTAGCTGTTGGGCCAACGGCGCCGGGGCCGCGGTTGCCATAGCTGGTAGGCCAGTTTTTTTCTTCATAATCGGTAGCGTAGGCACCCAGGCTCCAGTTATGCCCATCGGCACTTACCTCGCCATCTACATAAAAATTGTCCAGCAGTACAAAGTTTTCGGCCAAAGCATGGTGATTAGGTGTAATGTGTTTGCCGAATAGCAGCAGGCTGGTATCGCCATTACCTTTAGGCATGTCAGAAAGTACCTGGTCATATGTCCTGTTTTCCTGAATAACATAGAAAACATATTTAATAGGCGATGTACCGCCTACTTTAGCCGGGATAGGGTTGCCTGCTTCACCATCAGCCATTTTTTCCTGCTCACGGTGGTATGGGGTGTTATGTATTACGGCCTGCGCGTAAACCGGTAATTGTTTTTCGGTTGGTACAGGAATAATGCTCAGGGCTCCCATCAATAAACCGCCGCCAATGTACTCGGTACGTAATGGTTTAAATGGGTCGCCGCCGTGTAATATAACGGTCTGGCCTTTTGCCGCAGGGTTGGGTCCGTGCGGGTTGGGTAGTGATGATAAGCCTTTGGCATTAGCTACGTACAGCTTGTTATCTATAACGCGCACAACGCTCGGAAACCAGCCTGTAGGCACAAATCCAAGTGATTGGCTTGCGCCGGGTTTTGCTACATTAAAAACGGCCAGGCAATTATTATCGGCATTAGCAATGTACAGGGTTTTATCGTCTTTGCTTAAGGCTACTGAGTTACTGGTGGTTCCGCTTAGCGGGGTAGGGTTTACTGCGGTGTTCAGGGTTTCCAGTACCTTATTGTTACGGGTGTCAATTACTGATACGGTATTATCATTGGCATTAGCTACATACAGGAATTTACCATTGCGGGAAATGCACAAGTCGTTCGGGTTATCACCAACCTTAACAGAATCAGTTAATTTGTTTTGTTTGGTGTCAAACATGGCTACTTTATCGCCTCCCCAAAGGCTGATGTACAGTTTTGACATATCCGGCGATAAAAGGCAGGTGTAAGCCTGGTCGCCCAGTTTAACCTGCTGACGGATGGTTTTAGTTTTAACATCTACCATGTACAGACTGTTGTTTAGTTTGGTAACCACGTAAAGGATACCTTTTTTATCATCAAGCGCCAGGCCGGTTGGCGAGATAGATGCATCGGGCGACCGTCTGTTCCATGTTTCGCCCAGCTTAATGGTATCGGCGGCAACCAGTTTATCGTTGCTGATATTGTAGCGGATGATCCAGTTATTATCGCCGCCGGAAGCATATAGCGATTGCTCATCGGCGCTGAACACCAGGCCACCCCAGGCTTTGCCAATCACTACTTTGTCCAGTTCGCGGTCTGTGCGGGCATCCAATAGTTGGATGCTTTGAACGCTTTGACCATTGTTGGTAACGGCCGCGTAATGGTGGTTTTTGCTTACAGCAATGTTTAAGGGCAGATCGCCCAGGGGCAGGCTTTTGCCAACCGGTGTTAACGACCAGCCGTTGGGTAGCCTTACCCTGTTGTGTTCAACAGTGGCAAGGTCCTGCGCCTGTGCGTACTTGCCGCAGGTTAATAATAACAGGGCCAGGTAAAAAATTCTATTCAATGATGACATAGCTTATGGATTAAATTTTTGATTGCCTGGGCTTGAGTAAACGTGGGCAATTGAGTATGCCATAAACGATACAAAACCCGGCAACATAAAACATTTGTGTGCCGGTAAAAGTAGACCGCCAGTATTAATACATTATTAAGTCGTCGCAGAGATTGCCGCCGCTATTGTAACAAAGTGAATAGGAAAATATTAGTGCTGAATCTACAATATTTCTATATACCCATCTGTTCCGTTTACCCTGACCCGTTGTTTGTCTTTGATTAATGTTGTGGCATACTCCACCCCAACAACTGCAGGTAGGCCATATTCTCGTGCTATAACGGCGCCATGCGTCATGAGGCCACCAACTTCGGTTATCAGGCCTTTAATGGAAACGAACAAGGGTGTCCAGCTGGGATCGGTAAAGGAGGTTATCAATATGTCGCCATCTTCCAGCTCAGCATCTTCCATGTTTAAAATTACACGGGCCCGGCCTTCTATAACTCCGGATGAAACAGCCAGTCCCGCGATAGCGCCTGCCGGGAGATCATGATGACTGTACCTGCCCGAAATAATCTCGCCATCGGAAGTGATCACACGGGGCGGATTTAATTTTTCATGCAATTGGTGCTCAACTTTCCGTTGGTTGATAAGCTGATCGTCTGCTTTATTAGTGCCTATTACCTCCCGGAGCTCTTCAAAAGTGAGATAGTAGGTATCTTCCGGATCTTGAATGACTTTAGCTTGAACAAGCTGCTCCACTTCTTTCAGCAAAGCCTGCTTATAAACAAAGAAACGGTTAATTATACCATATTTAGGATATTCCCGATAGCCGGCGAAATTGCGGATGAGGCTGATCATATCCTGAGTTTCCTTTGCCTTTTGTTCACCATCCGGTAATTGCTTCAATTTGTCTATCAGGTCATGCTCTTTTTTTAAAGCTTCCTGTAGCCCTTGATCAAATTTCCGGGTGCTTTCGCCAGGCTCAAAGTTTTTGATATTACTGAGAATGATAGGGATCAGTATTTTGGGGTTTTCGCTCCAGCGGGTTTTGGTAATATCAATCTCTCCGGCACACCGCATTCCGTATTTGTCGAGATAGGTAATGATAGCGTTTCGTGTTTCCTCCCCACCGTCAAACGTAAGCAGCTTATCCAGAAAGTTATCCTCTTTTACTTGTTGTAGATATTCGATTACTTCAGGATAAGGGCGGATCACATCAGCCACATCCAATAGTGCCAAACCCATTTCTGAAGTAACGTTATTTGATACAGATTGGGAAAGTATATCTGATACATTGTTTTCACCCAACCAATCGCTCATGTTTTGATTGAGCCATGCCGCCGCATTCATGGCAGCTATGATCACGGCCAAATGTTGCGTATTAAAAATCATTCTTTTGGACTGCTGGATGTCGTCCAGTATAAAATCCATTACATCAGTGCCAGATTTAGTTCGGATGTTTTGTTTCAGCGTTTCTACCGATGCTTCGCTATGTTTGATCAGATCGGAAACGATTGCCGGGTCATTGCCTACATGCGCCAAAATATCGGCGGCCGACAAACTTTTATTGCTTTTAATATGCTCCGGTACTTTTCCATCATTGGGTAGCAATTTTATAAAATCGCCCCGATCAATAATGGATAGTAAAACGTCTTTTATGAGTGGATCATGCTGGCCCATTGCCTCTAACAAACTTTCCCTGCCTGCAGGTGTAGTCAGATCATTAATCACATCAACAAACAACCTTCCGCCAGCCTTAAACATAGGCCGGGCAGCTCTTAATTGCCATAAAGACAATCCCAGTGGTTTCATGGCGTCGATCATCATTTGCTGGTGGCCGACAGATATGTAGATATGATTTTTCTGATCATTGCTTTCAGGAACTGGGTATAGGGTCGTGATCGGCCTGCTTTGTACTATATAAAATGTATCATCGGCCAGGCACCATTCAATGTCCTGAGGCTGGCCGAAATATGCTTCAATCTTCCGGCCTATCTGTTCAAGTTGTAATATCTGGTCGTCTGTGAGGGTTTGTTCATCCTGTTGCTCAGTAGCAATAGCCCGTTCTTCGGTACCGCCATTTGTTAAGGCATATATAGCCAATTTTTTGGCAGATATTTTTTTGTCGATAACCTTGCCATCGCGTGCTTTATAGTTATCGGCATTTACCAGGCCCGATACCATAGCCTCGCCAAGACCGTAGCTGGCATCAATGGATAATACTTTACGGTTGCCGCTTACCGGATCGGCAGTAAACAAAATTCCTGCTGCCTGTGGAAAAACCATTTTTTGAATAACTACAGCCAGGTAAACTTTACGGTGATCAAAGCCATTCCTGATGCGGTAAATTACAGCCCGCTCGGTAAACAGCGAGGCCCAGCACTTGCTGATATGTTTTAGGATATTCTCGATGCCGATAATGTTCAGGTAAGTATCCTGCTGGCCTGCAAAGGATGCCGTTGGCAGGTCTTCAGCCGTAGCGCTTGACCGCACGGCAAAGGCATCATCGTTACTAAACTTTTTAAGATGATCGGTAACCTGTTCTCTTACATCATCAGGAATAAGCGTACCTTCAATAGTAGCACGGATCTTCGTGCAGATCTCGTTAATGTTTTTTCTATCATCTGCTTTTAAACCGCTTAGTTCATTCAGCAGGTTGTTCAACTCAGGGTTGTTGCCGATTATGGTTTTATATGCTTCGGTAGTAACACAAAAGCCTTCAGGCACTTGTATTCCGTCAATTTTAAGCAATTGGCCCAGATTAGTGCCTTTGCCGCCGGTTAAAACAAACTTTGATTGAGCAATTTCTTGAAAATCAAGTGTGTAGGTATTCAGGTGTTTTGCTGCTTTTTTGTTCTCCAACATCATATTTTTGGTTTTTTATAGGTATATAAAAATCAAAAATATAAGGTATGGAGCATCAAAATGCCGTTTTGTGACTATATTTTTTTAAGCGCAATATGATGAAAGTAAGGGCGTTATCTATACAAATAACCTGTTGATTTCCTTTTGAAAAATTATTGGGTAAGCTGCTGAAATACTTCCCACGAGCTACGCTCAACCCGGTTATGCGCCAGTTTGTTATCCCTGATCTCCCAGATAGCTATCCCGGTTAAATTTATGGGACGGTTATTAGGCTCAAGCCCGAACATGCCATTGTGAAAACCGGTAAACTTCCATCTGGATACTACTCGGGTGCCATCCTTGCTTTCAAAAATATCCAGGTTCTCTAAATTGGCCTCGTTGATGGTTTTTAAAAATGCGGCAACCCATTGCTTAAAATTTTCGCGGCCTTTAATTTCTGCCCCGGCGGTGGTGATCATAAAATCTTCTACCATGAGTTCATCGATCAGATCTAAATTGTAAGGGGCGCTCCATACGTTATTCCAAAAGTATAATACTTTATCTACCGGAGATAGATCTGAGATAGGCTGTTGGGCAAGTGCATTTATTTTCATTCTACAAATATATATCGGTTTTTCCCGATATATCAATGGTTTATTTTAAATGACACTCAATTAACTGATGTAGTGATAGAGCAGAGCTTTAAAACACCGATTGGCCTATGTCGCAATTTCCCTCTTTTTTGTCCCAAATGGCCCCGGTATTATTGGGAAAATAGGTGGAACTTTAATCATGGAAAATTTAACATTCAGCGCTGCTATTGCCGCGCCCAAGGAAAAAGTATGGGATATCATGCTTGATCCCGAATCGTATAAAGTTTGGACGGATGCTGCCTGGCCTGGTTCTGATTACATAGGTGAATGGAAAGAAGGTAATGAGCTTCGTTTTGTCTCGTCGGAAGGTAGCGGCACCTTAGCTAAATTATTAATTTGCCAGCCGTATGATCACATTGTTGCCGAACATATTGCCATGCTGCTTCCGGGAGGGATAGAGGACCGGGATAGCGAAGAGGCAAAAGAATGGATAGGCTCTATTGAAGAATATTCCTTCACGGAAAAAGATGGCGTAACCAATCTGCTTGTTACGATGAAGGTTTACCCGAAATGGGAAACAATGTTCAGCACAGACTGGCCAAAGGCTTTGGCTAAACTTAAAGAAATTTGTGAGTAGTGAGTTTAAATTCCACCAGTTGAAAAATTGCCTGTGATCGTTAATTCTATTCTTTCAAATAAACTCTGTCTTTTAAACAAAGCAAATAAGCCTTCTAAACAAAACGCGCCATTGCTTTTACCCCGAATTTTGCTTCATCAAATTTTAAACAGATGACAACAAATTCAAATCAGGATAAAATAGTATTGGTTACTGGTGGCTCAGGCTTTATCGCGGTACATTGTATTTTAAAACTTTTAAATGATGGATATACCGTCAGGACTACGGTGCGTTCGCTCAGCCGTGAAACCGAAGTGCGGGATATGCTGCGGGTAGGAGGTGTTGAGGCCGGCGAACGGTTAAGCTTTTTCGCGGCCGATTTGGGCTCAGATAAGAATTGGAAACAAGCAATAGCCGGTTGTACCTATGTATTGCATGTAGCATCGCCAACACCTATAAAAAGTTATGATCATGAAGACGAGATGATCATTCCCGCCCGCGAGGGTGTGCTTCGGGTGCTGCGCGCCGCAAGGGATGCAGGCGTAAAACGTGTAGTGCTTACATCTGCTTTCGGAGCTGTAGGCTTTGGACATCCTCAGCAAACGGCTCCTTTTCGTGAAACCGACTGGACAGCGTTAAACAGTAAAACACCTGCCTACCAAAAGTCAAAGACCCTGGCCGAACGTGCCGCATGGGATTTCATTGCTCAAGAAGGCGGCGGATTAGAACTGGCCGCTATTAACCCGGTGGCTGTTTTTGGCCCGGTATTAGGTCCGGATTATTCGCATTCTATTTATAATATTAAAAGGCTGTTAGTAGAGAAGGGGCAGGGTATCCCCAAGATTAATACCTCGGTTGTTGATGTACGTGATGTGGCAGATCTGCATGTAATGGCCATGACCAATCCTGCTGCCAAAGGCCAAAGGTTTTTGGCTACAGCCGGCCAAAGTATCTGGATGGTAGATATTGCCGAAATATTAAAACGGCGCATGGGCGCGGTTGCCGCGCATATTAAATTGCGCGAAATACCCAGCTGGTTGTTGCATGTTGCTTCCTGGCGTAATCCATCCCTTAAAATACTGTTGCCAATGCTGGGCAAATTGATGAATACCACCAATGAAAAAGCGGTACGTTTGTTAGGCTGGCAATCACGATCGGCCGAAGAGGCTATTGTGGCCACCGCCGAAAGCCTGGTGAGGTTAAACCTGCTGAATAAATAAATACTTAATTTTACGGGTATGGAAGCCGTGAATATTGCAGATATATTTATCTCCTGTAAAAAGGAAAAGCATTACAGCCGTGAGGTGATGCTACCGCAGCCTGCCCTGGTTAGGGTATTGTCGGGCGAGATAAGGATTGCCTACGCGGATCGCTCAAAGCATTTTTACGCGGGCGATACCATGCTGATACCCCGTAACCAATTAGGCCGGTTAAGTAAGCTGCCCTTAAACGGGCAGCCTTGCATAGCTGTATCTGTTTTATTTAGGCAGGAAACACTACAGCAATACTACACTACCCACCAGATAGCTCCTGTACAGCATCATATTCCGGAGTTGGTGGAGCTACAAAATCATCCCTTACTGGATAGTCTGTTTGATTCATTGCAGCCCTACTTTAAACTGGCAGATGCCTTACCTGCCGATATTGCACGCTTTAAGGTAGAAGAAGCCATACGCATACTTAGGGCTATTCATCCTAATGTTGATAACCAGCTTGGCTACTTTGAAGAACCTGGTAAAATTGACCTAGTAGATTTTATGGAGAAAAACTACATGTTCAACCTCCCGCTTGAGAAATTCGGGTATTTAACCGGGCGCAGCTTAACCACTTTTAAAAAAGACTTTGAAAAAAGCTTTAACGGGCCGCCCGGTAAATGGCTCACCCGTAAGCGGCTTGAACTGGCCCATTACCAAATTTTTGAAAAAAAGCGGAAGCCATCAGATGTTTATTTTGATGTAGGTTTTGAAAACCTGTCGCATTTTTCTTTTGCCTTTAAAAAGCAGTTTGGTTATAATCCTACCACCGCTTTTGAATAGGTAAATAATGTCACAACAGCCCTTTATTTATATTAACCCAATAAAAACTAATCATTAACATTGGTTTTGCTTTTAATAGTTCGCCTTAAAAATTCATATTCTTGTGCAAGATTTGTTTAAAGGTGAGCGATTACAGTACCCTTAGTGATCAGGAATTATCACTCCTACTCCAGGAAGATGACCATGACGCGTTTGCCGAAATTTATAACCGATATAAGCGGGTACTTTATATACACGCGTTTCACCGCCTCAAAAATCGTGAAGAAGCCCGCGACCTGATACAGCAATTATTTGCCACACTTTGGGATAACCGGAAAACAATGGAGTTGAAGTCGCACCTGTCAGGCTATCTGTATACCTCTGTGCGCAACCGTGTGTTTAAATTCGTGGCACGCCAGCAGGTGGCATCAACCTATATTACTTCCATCGAAGAATCTGTCAACTCCGGCGATTGTATTACGGATCATCTGGTGCGCGAACGGGAATTACAGCTCATTATTGAAAAAGAAATAGCGGCCCTGCCCGATAAGATGCGCGAGGTTTTTGAACTTAGCCGAAAAAGCCATCTCAGCCACAAACAAATTGCCGAACAGCTTGACCTTTCTGAAAAAACAGTGCGCAACCAGGTAAATAATGCGCTTAAAATACTCCGTGTAAAGCTTGGCGTACTTGGTTTTTTACTGCTCCTGATAAAAATATAAATTATTTTAAAATTTATCTGGGCCATAGGCATGGCTTAGGGGTCTATAGCTGTAATAGGGCAATTATTGGCCCTGCTTAACTATGGACAAACAACAGATTAAGGCTTTATTACTAAAATATGAATCAGGAACGTGTACTGAAGAAGAAAAAGCCTTACTCGAAACATGGTTTTTAAGACAGCAGGCCGATGAGCTGCCGTCATCATCAGAAATAG
Source organism: Mucilaginibacter sp. (assembly GCF_039207105.1). GTDB lineage: Bacteria > Bacteroidota > Bacteroidia > Sphingobacteriales > Sphingobacteriaceae > Mucilaginibacter. The sequence goes on along the minus strand of NZ_JBCECK010000009.1, from coordinate 32,827 downwards.
ATGAGGACCTTGATGAGGTTTGGGAAAATTTAAGCCGAAGCAATCGTAAGCCATCACGCTTAATCCATTGGCCGCGCATAGCGGCGGCAGCTTCTATAATTTTGTGCTTAGCTGTTGGCGGGTATTTTATGCTGCAAAAACAGCAGCCCGTTCAGCAGGTTGCTCAAAACCAATCAAATGATATATTACCGGGTAGCAACAAGGCTGTGTTAACCCTGGCCAACGGAAAAAAGATAAACCTGAGCGATGCCGGCAACGGCAAGCTTGCCCAACAACAAGGCATCAGTATTAGTAAATCCGGCAATGGGCAAATCACTTACACAGTTAGCGATAACAAGGACGCCGGCAACACAGTTGCGTACAATACTATTGAAACGCCGGTTGGCGGCCAGTACCAGGTAAAGCTGCCTGACGGAACACGGGTATGGCTAAATGCGGCTTCTACCTTGCGTTACCCCGTATTTTTTATGGGCAAAACACGCGAGGTACAATTAGCCGGCGAAGCTTACTTTGAGGTAGCCCATAATAAAAAAATACCTTTCAGGGTGATAAACGCCCGCCAGACCATTGAAGTTTTAGGTACACATTTTAACGTGATGTCCTATCCTGAGGAAGATGCTATAGAAACAACCTTGCTGGAGGGCTCTATCAAAATAAACAGCGGCACACAGGTTAAAATCATAAGTCCGGGTCAGCAGGCACAGGTTACGTCATCAGGTATGAATATAGCGGATGATGCCGATCTGGATGCGGTTGTAGCCTGGAAAAACGGCAAGATTCAGTTTGCAGATGCTAAGATTGAAACCATTATGCGCATGCTTGCACGCTGGTACAATATTGATGTACAATACAGCGGAACATTAGTCAATACAAGCTTTGGCGGCTCTGTTTCCCGCTCAAAAAATCTGTCAGAAGTATTAAAGGTACTGCAAGCGACAGGGGATGTTCACTTTAAAATTGAAGGAAGGAGGGTAACCGTTATGCCTTAAGCTTTACCAGCTGAGTAGCGGTTAACCAAAAAGACCGGAAGTGTACCACCACTCCCGGCCAAATATCTGGGCCCTACTCAATAAATTATTGCGATATAACTGAATTCAGCTCAACCCAAACTAAACAAATATATGAAATTCTTACTTGTTCGCCCGATCATGCGATCGGGGCGAAAAGCTTTTCGGGAAATAGGAAACCTTATTTCCGGCATTGATCCGGCCTTAAAACGTAAAATTGTCATGAGGATTAATTTAGTAATCATCCTAATTACAAGCGCTTTTTTGCATGTAAGCGCATCTTCGTACGCCCAAAAAATAACCTTGTCAAAAAACAATGCCAGGTTAGTATCCATCATTAAAGACATTCAGGCGCAAAGCGAGTATGATTTTGTGTACTCCAGCCGCCTTATTAAAAACGCGCACAATGTAAACGTAACTGTCAATAACGCTTCGCTGAAGGATGTGCTTGACCTATGTTTTAAAGATCAGCCTTTTACTTACGTTATAGAAAACAAAACTATCATTATAAAGGCTATTGAGCTGGCACAGCCTGATGTAAATAAAGCCATTGCCGATATTACCGGTAAGGTTACTGACGATAACGGAAAGCCATTACCCGGGGCTACCGTAAAGATAAAAGGAAGTACAAATGTTGTTGCCTGTGATTTGAATGGTAACTTCCTGATCAAAGGTGTAAGCAGTTCTGATGTGCTGCTGGTATCATTTACCGGCTATGTTACCCAGGAGATTGCATTAGGTAAAACAAATTCATTATTGGTTATTGCATTAAAAGAAGAGCAGAAGGCGCTAAGTGAAGTAGTAGTTGTAGGCTATGGCAGCGTACAAAAGAAAGATTTGACCGGAGCTGTTTCAACCGTTTTAGCTAAAGATCTGGACAATATGCCCGTTACCCGGGTTGACCAGATGCTACAAGGCCGTGCTGCAGGTGTTGATGTAAAATCATCAAACGGCGCACCGGGTTCAGGAACAAGCATCCGTATCCGTGGTTCGCGTTCCATCAGTGCCAGTAACGAGCCGCTTTATGTTATTGACGGTTTAATTGGCGTGGCTGATTTAAACACCATAAATCCATCAGACATTGAGTCTATTGACATTTTGAAGGATGCTTCCGCAACGGCTATTTATGGTTCAAGGGCGGCTAATGGTGTAATATTGGTTACCACCAAAAAAGGACAGGCCAATAAGGATGCTACCAATTTTAACGTAATATATGGTGTTCAGCAACTTCCGCATACACTTGATCTGATGAATGCCCGCCAATTCGCGGAGTTTATTAATGAATCACGGATTGACGAGAACCGGGCTCCTGTTTATCCCGATGTAAACGCAGCGGTAGCCAAAGTAGGAGAGGCTGGTACTAATTGGACGGATGCCACCACGCGCCCTGCAGGTTACCAAAGCTACAATTTATCCACTTCGGGCGGTACCAAAGGACTTACCTATTTTATTTCAGGTAACGTTATTGACCAGGATGGTATTATTAACGCTACGGGTTATAAAAGATACCAGGGCAGGGTAAACCTCAATAAAACCTTTAATGATAAGCTGAATATGGGCCTTACCCTAAACGCCAGTCATTATGTGGTAACCACCGGAAACGTAAATTATGGAGCCAACTCGGGCTGGGTAGGTTCTATGATCACCCTGCCGCCAACTATGCCTTTGCGCAAAGCTGATGGCAGTTACGAATCATATAACCCTATCTGGTATTCTGGTGGTGATATAGATACCCCGCCGGTTGTTGCCGAAAAAACAGAAAACTATAATACGGTAAATAATTTACAAAGTAATTTATTCCTGGAGTATCAGGTAATTAAAGGGTTGAAGGTAAGGTCATCTTTTGGTACCAGCATTTCCAGCAACCGCTCAAATTACTTTCAGCCATCTGATATGCCAAGTAAGATCGCTACCAAAACTGAAACCGCTAACGCATCATCATCAACAGGAACATCAGTTTATGTGCTGAATGAAAACACGGTTACTTACGACAGAAGTTTTGGCGATCATCATTTGAACGCGCTAGCCGGTTTTACTTATGAGAACACAACAAGCAACAGCATGTCTATTTCGGCAACGGGTTTAACAGATGATATTCTGAAATATAATTATTTTGATGCTACGCCGCAGGCAAACAGGGTTACCAGGTCTGGATCGGATGCAAATACAAGACTATCGTACTTAGGGCGCATTAATTATGATTATAAAAGCAGGTATTACCTCACATTGACCGGCCGTAGTGATGGCGCCTCAAACTTTGCTGCTGATCATAAATGGGGTTTCTTTCCATCATTCGGAACCAAATGGCGGGTATCCGAAGAACCGTTCTTCAAAAGTATTAAGGCCGATAACCTGATTAATAACATGGCCTTCCGTTTTAGTTACGGATTATCAGGTAACCAGGGTATAAAAAATTACCAGTCGCTGGCAGCACTTTCAACAGTAACAACAGTTCCGGCTAACGGTTTAAATGTTGGTACCGGTTATATATTTGGCGGCACTCCTGTGTTAGGTTATACACAGTCATTATTAGCTAATCCGGACCTTACCTGGGAGACTTCCTCGCAAATGGATGTTGGTACAGATCTTGAACTGTTTAACGGTCGTTTATCCGTTGACGCGAATTATTATAAAACCAAAACTAAAAACCTGCTGCTTAATGTGCAGATCCCTACACAAACCGGTTTTGGCTCCAGATTGATCAATTTAGGCAAAACGGAATCGCAGGGTTTTGAGTTTTTAGTTTCCGGAGATGTTATCAGATCAAGAAATTTTAAATGGACATCAACCCTAACAGTTTCAACCAATCAGCAAAAAATTCTTGATATCGGGCCGCTGGTAAAAGTATCTCTTGATAATAATGGCTACGGTGCAAATACCAATTACCTGGAAGTGGGTGTGCCTATAGGCGCCAATTACGGTGTTGATTATAAAGGTGTATGGCATAACCAGGCCGAAATTGATGCTGAGCTTGCCAAACCGGCTGGTCAGCGCACATTGGTGTCGGCATCAGGGTTTTACAAACCGGGAAAGCCACGCTATGGCGACGTTAACCATGATGGTGTACTTAACGTAGATGATTATCATTACCTGGGTACACCTAACCCTAAATTGTTTGGTGGTTTTGGCAATACTTTAGCCTATAAAAACCTGTCACTTGATTTCTTTTTTGAATATGCATCGGGTAGTACCATGTATAATGATATCGAATTTTTTATGGGTAGTGGCGCAGAGTATACCAACCAGTTTGCTTATATGACTAACCGGTGGACACCAACTAATACCAGCTCAGATATTCCGGGAGTTAACTCAAGAGATAATGTGCCTAACTCCAGATTTTTGCATGATGCCTCGTTTATACGTTTAAAAAGCCTGCAACTGAGTTATAACCTGGCTAAATTTATGCCTAAAACGTTCAAAAAGTTCGAGGTATTCTTTAGCGGTACAAACCTGTTGTTGTTTACCAAATACAATGGTTTTGATCCGGAAGTAAACAAAGGAGCTGAAACACGGGGTGATGAATCAGATGGCGGTACCAGCTCAACTATAAGGGCTAAGGACGATGGCGTTTACCCCAATGCGCGCACTTATGCGCTTGGCATAAATGTTTCATTTTAATATTATTTATCAAGCATGAAAAAGCGAAAAATTTTATCATATATAAGCCTGTGTTTGGCGGCAGTACTTTCAAGCTGCACCAAAGACCTGGTTGAAAAACCTAAAAGCGTAATTGCTCCCGACCAGTATTTTACTACCGCGGCCCAGTGTACGCAGGGGGTTAACGGAGTTTATTCTTTCCTGAACGATCTGTTTGGCCAGGAAGACATCTGGAAATCAATTGAAGAAGGTACCGATCTGGTGATGTACGTACCTACCAATGATTCCAATAACGAATATACCTTTTCGGCTGCTGCTCCTGGTAACGCCGGCTCGCTTTGGGCTAAATGCTACAAAGCAATCAATAACGCCAACCTGGTGATAAACCGTGTGGGTAAAGCAGATATCGATGTTACTTTAAGAACCCGCTTAGTAGGCGAAGCTAAATACTTAAGGGCTTTACACTATTATATACTTTCCAATACTTTTGGTGCTATACCGATGTGGACTGATGAGCTTGACGTTGATGTAGTAAGCAAATTATCCAGAACACCCTTAGCCGAAGTTCGCACGCAGATCAAAAAAGACCTGACCGAAGCTGCTGATGCTTTGCCATTATCATATCCGGCATCGGATGTGGGCCGTGCAACCAAAGGCGCTGCACTTGGTTTGTTAGCTAAAGTATACCTGTTTGATAAAGATTGGGCCAACGCGCAGAAATATGCTCAGATGGTGATTGATGGCGGGCAATATCAGTTGGTAAACTATGCAGACCTGTTTGATATCAACGATAAATTCCCGAACAACAAGGAATCTATATTTGAGATACAGTTTAAACGGGATAACTCAACCAATACCAACATTAAGGTAAACTATTATTATACCTGGTTTTTCCCGCTAAAGGATGCCAATAATAAAACTTATGCCGGTGTTGATTTCGGTTCAACAGTATACAGGGGGTATGAAAACTTTTATCCTTCGGCGGTATTTGTTAACATGTTTGAAAATGGCGACAAACGGAAAGATATTACCCTGGCTACATCTTATAACAAACAAAATTTTACCCGTTTCCTGAAACCTAACCGTCCCTGGTTTGGAGCCAAATTTTGGGACTTGCAGGCTAATGATCGAAGCAGCGGTAAAGACATGTATTTTATGCGCTATGCCGACGTATTGCTCATCATGGCCGAGGCCTTGAACGAGCAGGCTAAACCAAGCGACGCCCTGACCTGGATCAACAAGGTAAGATCAGAGCATGGCGGCCTTGCTCCATTGTCAGGTTTATCACAGGCTGATGTACGTACTTTGCTCATGAGGGAGCGTGCCATAGAGTTTGTAGGCGAGTTTCAGCGCAAGTGGGATTTGGCCCGCTGGGGAACGCTGGTACAGGCTGTACAATCTGTAAGTGCCGATAACCCGAAAGGAGCTGCCAATGTGAAAGCCACTCACAATATTTTCCCTATCCCGGAAGCCGAAATTGTAAAAGATCCGAATTTATTACCTCAAAATCCAGGTTATTAATTCAACCTAAACCTTAAATGTCATGAAAAAAACGATCTTGTTTCTTTGTACAGCAATATTACTTGGGGCCTGTACTAAGGATAATAAAATGGCCAAGAGTAAGGATAATAATTTACTGGCTGGCAAGGCTAAAACTGAATCAGTTGCAGTGGCTGATGACTGGGTTTCTGTAACTAACCAGGCTACCGGTAAAATTGAGATATATGACCCTGCCGTTGCCGATTGGGATAGCGCCACGGCCTTAAAATGGTCATGGAAGCCAACAGCGGCCGAAGGCTACAGCAGCTACGCGCTCACTTACTGGGATGTGCCTAATGATTTCAGGGTACGTACCATAAGCGCCTGGGGTGGTAACTGGCTGGTATCATGCGCAAGCGGTGGTTTGGTAACTATCGCGTCATACCCGGCCGGGGTTAAAAGATGGGCATATAATGTGGGTGCAACCGTGCACCCACATTCGGTAGAGCTGCTGCCTAACGGAAATATCGCGGTGGCCTGTACAGATCAGGATTCGGTAAAGGTTTTTGGTTCGTCATCATCTGCTACAGATAACATCACCCACGCTTCCTTTCATTTGGTAGGTGCGCATTCTGTTCTTTGGGATCCTAATACATCAACCCTGAGGGCTATCGGTAACGATCATATTGTTGCCCTTACCGTTGGCGGCACCTCTTCACCAACCATCAGCGAAAATGTGGCCCAGCGCGGTTACCTGGTAGCTGGCGGCGCAAGCGTGTACGGCCATGACTTGTCTTCGGACCCGAACGATCCTAACATTTTGTGGTGCAGTACCAACGGAGGCGTGTACAAATTTGATAAAACCACGCTGAAGTTTACCGGCGCGCCCGGAACGTTGAATAAATCGTTTGTAAAATCTATCAGCATCCAGCATTCGGGCATATCTGTTTCAACCAGGCCTGATAGTGAGAAATCGCCGATGCCTGCCAACCCAGTGTTAACCCCGGCGTGGTGTACCCGTTTGGTTGATTTTTACTCAGCCGATGGCATATTCCAATATTCCAGAACGGTAAGCGGCGGCAAGTTTTACAAAGCCAAAGTTTTTAAAACACCGTACTAATAAAAAGCAACACCCGAATAATGATGCGGTTTATATTGATGTTGATTTTGATGCTCGGCTTGCAACAGCTGGGCCACACGCAGCAAAAGGAGGGTATTGCTGTAATACCTGCCCCTGCATTGGTGAGCATGGCAAATGGGAATTTTATTTTTAGCCAGGCTACACTGATACAAACAGATGTACAGGATAGTAAAACGGTGAGTTTTTTTACTGATTACCTGCTGCATAACTGGAAGTTTAAAAACAAAACAGTTATAGGCAAAGGAGCTGTTAAAGCATCGTCGGTATTGGTAATTACAGATAAGGGAGCCGAAAAGCTGGCTGCCGAAAGTTATGAGCTATCAGTTTCTCCGGCTAAAATTACCCTGGTTGCAAAAGGGGCAGGGCTATTTTATGGTATTCAAACATTAATACAGTTGTTCCCCAATCACATTGCGGGGACAGCTGTATTACCTTGTGTTACGATAAACGATCATCCGCGTTTTGGTTACCGCGGGCTGATGCTGGATGTATCGCGCCATTTTTTTACGGCGAGCGAGGTTAAAAACCTGTTAGACCTCATGGCTCAATACAAGCTGAACCGTTTCCATTGGCATTTAACTGATGATCAGGGCTGGCGTATAGAAATTAAAAGCTACCCTAAACTGACCACGATTGGCTCATGGCGCGTTCCGCGAATAGATGATGCCAGCTATATAGCCCCACCGCAGCCCGGCGAAGCCGCTACCGACGGTGGTTTTTATACCCAGGCCGATATCAGGGAAATTGTACAGTACGCTGCAGACAGATATATCCAGATCATTCCTGAGATTGATGTGCCGGGGCATTGCATGGCTGCTTTAGCAGCTTACCCTGAGCTGTCGGTAACTAAAAATTCCAACACAAAAGTAAACGCGGGCAATAGCTTTGCCCGGTGGTTTACCGGAGGCTTTGAAATGTACGAGGATAATACCCTGAACCCCACCGACGAGAAAGTATACCAGTTTCTGGATAAGGTTTTTGACGAGGTGGCACAGCTTTTTCCATATGAGTATATCCACATTGGTGGCGATGAATGTTTTAAAGGTTTCTGGGAAAAGGATGCCGGAGTACAGGCTTTTATGCAAAAAAACAACATCAAAACCACACATAATCTGCAACGCTATTTTACCTCCCGTGTAAACCAGATCATTGTATCCAAACACCGTAAAATGATAGGCTGGGACGAGATCATGAACGATAGCCTGAACAGTACCGCCGCGGTTATGAACCGTTTTGGCGAAAAAGGAGCGCTTGAACAGGTTAAGAAAAAGCTGAACATTATACTGGCTCCCGGTGGCAACGGTTTATATTTTGATTACGCGCAAAGCCGATCAGATATGGAACCATCAAGCCACGGTGGTAACGCCCCGCTATGGAAGGCTTATAATTACAATCCCGACTATAAAAGCTTTAGCCAAGACGATAAAAAGTATGCTTTAGGCATTGAGGCCTGTGTGTGGACAGAGCATATCCCTTCGGTATCTAAGCTGTATTACATGGTTTTACCCAGGATGCTTGCCCTGGCCGAAACCGGATGGACTATGGCTGAAAATAAAGATTACAAGCGTTTTTCTGATTTGGCCTTATCCCGGCATCTGGAAAAATTTGATAGGGCTGGCTATAATTATTGGGTGCCACCTGCCTTTAATTATACCGATACCACACTCACTGGCAGTAAGTTCAGGTTTGAGCTGAAGCCGGTAGTACCAGGTTCAAAAATTTATTACACGCTGAATGACCGTTTCCCGGGCGAAGCCGACCATGAATATAAAGAACCTTTGATCCTCACGCTTCCGCCTAATAAAAAGTATGTGTTAAAAACTATAGTGGTTACTCCGGCCGGCCGCAGAAGCGTGGTTACACGCACCGTAATGCAGAATTGATATTTGGTTATGGGTAAAAACTTGCGAAGTTTTTAAAACTTCGCAAGTTTGTTAATATGCGGTAAATTAGCTTTGTTTTAATAATGTTGATGATCATAACATGAAAACAACTTTAGATAGCAAAGCCATTGATACCCTTCGCGATCTGCCTGATATGATACCGGTATTGCGCGATTATTTTGAGGATTGGACAATCAGGGTGTTTAACCGCGAACAGCACGAGTGTCGTAATTATCTATCGCCTAACAGACGGGAGTTTTATAAGGTGCTGTTGGTTTCAAAAGGAGCGGGTGTATTTACAATGGGGCTTAATACCTATTATATTGAAGAGCCCACACTGTTATTTATTCATCCCAATGATATCATTTCCTGGAAAAACCTTTCGGATGAGCCGGGCGGCTATTACGTGTTATTCAAAAAAACATTTATCAACCGTCATCCGCAGTTAAAAATGGTGATTGATAAGTTTGGATTGTTTGTTGATAAACCGAAAAGTGTTATCCGTTTAACGGAGAATGAGGTACCGCAGATATGCCAGTATTTTCAAAAAATGCAGGAAGAGGAACAGGGTAACAGTGAATTTAAGGAAGATGCAATGCAGGCTTACTTACAATTGCTGATGGTTGAAAGCATGAAGGTGGCCCGTTACCCCAAACCCGACGGGGTAACTGACGATTACAGGCATGTTCATCACTTTTTTGATTTATTGGAGCGTGAAACATCGGGCATTAATTACAGTACGCCCATCCGCATAAAAACCGCTAAGGAATTTGCCCACAATTTGGATGTACACCCTAATTACCTGAATGCACTGCTTAAAAAACATACCGGCCAAAACGCCAGTACCCATATCCGCAACCGCTTGCTTGATGAAGCCAAGGCACTGCTGGTGCAAACCGACTGGAGTTTGCAGGATATCAGCTACAGTATAGGTTTTGCAGAACAACCTAATTTTAATCTGTTTTTTAAAAAGAATACCGGCGTAACTCCTGCAGAGTTCAGGCGGAACTATTGATACATGCTATCGTATTTACTGTATCTTTGATATTCATAATATAACCTGTGTTATTGCTATAAGGTAGGGTCTGTTTTGTACCGAAATTTGAACTATCAAATAAAAACAAAAGCAATAATAACATGAAAACTCAAAAAACATGGTTTATTACCGGCGCTTCCAGAGGCTTCGGTTTAGATATCACCAAAGCAGTATTAGCATCAGGCGATAGGGTAGTAGCAACAGTTCGTAGCAAAGCAAATGAACTGGCAGCACAATTCAATAATAACCAGGATTTATATGTAGTTACAATGGATGTAACTAACCAGGAACAGGTAATTGCAGCCACCCAGCAAGCCATTGATCATTTCGGCCGTATTGATGTATTGGTTAATAACGCAGGTTACGGCTTATTATCAGGTATTGAAGAAGCTACCGACCAGGAAGTTAAACGCAATTATGAAGTGAATGTGTTTGGTACACTGAACGTGATCAGGGCGATATTGCCCTTTATGCGTAAACAACGCTCAGGCCACGTGATCAATATATCATCAGTTGGTGGTTTAGGCGGTTATGCAGGTTGGGGACTTTACGGATCAACTAAATTTGCCATTGAGGGTATCACCGAGGCACTGGCAACAGAATTGGCCCCATTAGGTGTTCATGCTACCGTAGTTGCTCCGGGCTTTTTCCGTACCAATTTTCTTGACGAATCGTCATTGATCAGCAGCGCGCAGATCATAGATGATTATGCAGAAACAGTGGGTGCTATGCGCAGCTTTGCATCTAAGGCAAACTACCAACAACCCGGTGACCCGGAAAAGCTGGCCCTTGCCTTTGTAAAACTGGGTAATGCTGAAAATCCTCCGGTACACCTGCCTTTAGGTAACGATACCCTGAAGCGGTTCCGCGAAAAAACAGCCGCTTTTGAAAAGGACATTGAAAACTGGTATGATACCGTTACCGGTACAGATCATGATGATGTTGCCGCAAAAGCCTAATAAATTATTCATAAGCACAAAAAGCCAGGCAACATTGCCTGGCTTTTTGTGCTTTTTCTCATTTTTACTCGCGCTGAGGTAATTAACATTAATATCATATTAAAATGTTTCCTTTGTGTGCTATTTTTATGCTTTTAGCTATTGGTACATCAGTGTTTAAAACAATTATATTTGCTTGATAATGATCATTATCTGTTCAGATTTTTTTATATGAATCATTTCCTTGTCAGGCCTGCCCGCTCATTGGTGCTTTTATTTTCCTTTTTACTCCTTATTATCAGTACATCCGCAAAGGCTCAGGCAACAGCTAAGAAACAGTTTGAGCAATTGCAATTGTTAGGGCAGCAGCACCCGGATTCTGCGCTGATACTATTAAAAAAACTGCATGCCAAGGCTGTTCAGGATAATGATAACCAAACAGCCGGTATCTACTTGCAGCAAATGGGCCAAATCTGTTTTAACCAGGGGCACTATGCACAGGCCCTGGAGTTTTATTTACATGCCGATAAGGTATTTGGCAGCGATGGCAATAAAGATCTGCTGGCCGAAAATATGGGTAAAATGGGCATACTGTATTACTACAATAAGCGGTCGGATAAATCATTCCAGTTATATAAAAAAGCTCTTTCACTATATAAAGCAACCAATAACAGGCACGGGCAGGCCGAAATATTTGGCGCTATAGGGCACCTGTATGAGAAACATCACCGCTATGATAGTTCCTTTTACTACCAACGACTGGCTTTAAGCACCTATAAGCAAGTGGGCGATAACTATGGCCAGGCCAAGATATATGAAAACCTGGGCAGCATCCATGAGGATCTGGCCAACTACGATTCGTCATATACCTGTTTTAAACAATCACTTGAAATTTACCGGCAGCATCATGATGAGGTGGCCAGTATTGAGGTGATCAATAACATCGGCGATATTTTACGTAAAACGGGCAAATACCAGGAGGGCATTCAGCAATCGCGCCTGGCTTACGCGTTGTCGTTAAGAAACAATAACCTGTACCAGCTGGCTGCATCGTGCCGCGATCTGGGCAAGGGGTTTCAGTTAATGAACCGTTTGGATAGTGCCTATCATTATCTGGAGCTGAGCCGTAAATATTCGTTAGAGATATACTCGCAGGAAAGCCTGAACCAATCAGCCTTTTTGCAGGTGCTGTATGATATGGATAAAAAAAGCGATGAAATAACCCGTCTTAATAATATCCGTAAAACCAACCAGATAGTAACCATAGCGGGCATAACTATTGTTTTATTGATCATTGGCATTGGTTGGGTAACCTTTAGCCGGCAACGCCTTAAAATGCGAGACGCACGTGTTTTGGCCGAGCAGGATAAATCAATATTTGAGGCCCAGCGCGCGGTAATGGAGCTCGATCTAAAAAATAAACAGCTGCAGGAAGAGAGCCTGAAACAGCAGCTGGATATTAAAGGCCAGGAACTATCAGCCCATACGCTTAATCTGATCAAAAATAACCAACTGCTGGAAAGCATGCGGAATACCCTGCAGGATATGGTGAAGGATGATAAGCGCGACCAGAAAAAGCAAATGCAGCAAATTATACAGCAAATAAATCAAAGCTTTAACCACGAGCAGCACTGGAAAGAGTTTACCGCAGCTTTTGAACAAGTACACCAAAGCTTTTTAGATAAATTAAAGCAGCACAGCAGTGAGCTAACCTCTGCCGATATCCGCCTGATAGCCCTGCTCAAAGTTAATATGGACTCCAAAGATATTGCCGGTTTGTTAGGAATATCCAACGATAGTCTTCGCGTTGCCCGCTACCGCCTCCGCAAAAAGCTCAACCTCGAGCAGGGCGATAACCTGTCTACTTTTATTCAGGCGTTGTAAGTGAGTGGTGAGTGGTGAGTGGTGAGTGGTGAGTGGTGAGTGGTGCCCATTATGTTAAATAGGAATTGTCATTGCGAGGTACGAAGCAATCGCGAACAATATATTCACCTCCTTTTATCTGAACCAGGATTAAACAGATTCATTGGATTTCAGGATTTTTACTTTCTGCTCATAAATAAATCGCGATAATCCATTAATCCTAAAAATCGTGGCTCTGACAATTACGTAACAAACTAACCTCCCAACTCACCATCAAAACTTACTTAACATTGGCTTAATGTAACGGTAAAGTAATGATAATGGAGGTTTTTAAAATAGTAATTTAATTGATAATCAGATATTTATAATTTTGTGTTGCTGTTGTATATATGCTGCTTGTAACGCTGTTTCCTTTTTGTAACGGTCAAATGTATCTGCCGGTGTCAGTTGTTTAACACTTTTGCGGCGTCAAAAAAATCAATCACAATTGAATTAATCGTTTACAAAATGAGTAAATATTTACAAACCTTATTATTCCTGCTGTTGTGCGTTACCGCAGCTAACGCTACAAAGCTAAAGGGAAATGTTTATGATCGCAAAACGGGTGAGCCTATGGTTGGAGCCACCGTTAGCCTCGACAAAACCGGCAAAGCAACCACAACCGGTTTAGATGGTTCTTTTGAACTGAAAGATGTTCCAAAGGGACACTTCACCCTGAAAGTTTCGTATATCATGTACAAAACCGATGTTCAGGAACTGGATATTGAAAAAGGAGATAGCCCCAAACTTAAAATTTATCTGGAAGAAGGAGGCAAGCAACTTCAGGAGGTAACCATATCTACCAAAAAGAATGCCTCGACCGAAACTACCGCAAGGCGTTTGGAGCAGCAATCTGTTCAGGTGCTGAACGCGGTATCAGGTAAAGCTATTGAAATATCGCCCGACCTTACCGTGGCCAACGTGATTGCCCGTGTATCTGGCGTATCGGTTGAGCGTAATAGCAATGGCGATGGCCAGTATGCCATTTTACGTGGTATGGATAAACGCTATAACTACACGTTGGTTAACGGTGTAAAGATCCCAAGCCCCGATAACAAATATCGCTACGTACCGCTGGATATTTTTCCGTCAGACCTGTTAGCACGCCTGGAAGTTTATAAAACGCTTACCCCAAACATGGAAGGTGATGCCGTGGGCGGCGTAGTTAACATGGTGATGAAGGATGCGCCTGATCGTTTTGAGGTGAATGCCAATATAGCCACCGGTTACAGCCAGCTGTTTTTCGATCGTAAATTTATGAGCTATGATTATGGCAGCATTAACCATCGCTCTCCATCTGAAATAAACGGTAAGGCCTACCAGGCTACCCAGGCCGATTTCCCGAAAGGAACATTTAACTATTCATTGAAAAAACCTGCGCCTAATGTGGTAGGTAGCCTTTCATTAGGTCAGCGCTTTTTTGATAGTAAACTGGGTGTATTAGTAGCCGGTAGTTACCAAAATACCTATCGCGGCAGCAACAGTATTTTTTATGACAGCAAGGTTGTGCCAACAGCACAGTATGCTGCTATTACCAGCAGAAACGACAGGGAATATTCTGAACAGCAAAAACGTTATGGTTTATTCTCTAAAGTTGATTACGTGATAGATAGCCGTAACAAATTGAGCCTGTTCAACACCTACGTAAACCTGCAAAATATCCAGGTACGTGATGAGCTGTCAACCAATTTCTCTACAGATTATGATCCGGTTAAGGGTAATGCTCAGTTAGGCTATTCAACCCGCAGCCGCTTTACCGAGCAGCAAATTTACAGCGGCATGCTTCGCGGTGATCATAAAGTGTTTAATGATAAACTGAAGATTCAATGGTCGGCGGTGTATTCATCGGCAGAGAATGAACAGCCTGATAATACCACCATTGACGTAAACGGTGTGCGTGAAAATTTTGTCGACAGGCGTACCCTGCTCAGCAATGGTACCCCGGTTAACCACCGCTGGGAGCGTAATACTGATGAAGATAAAGCAGGTTACCTGGACCTGACCTATACCGCGCCAGTTGCCGGTGTAAATGTTGATTTCTCGGCCGGTGGTTTATACCGCGATAAACAACGCAGCAGTTTTTACAACAACTATTCATTAACACCGGTTAACCCTAACGCGGTTTACGGTACCGATTTCCAGAACTATAGCGACCTGCAGTTCACAGTAACTAACCCGGGTGGTGCGGTAAATAATCCGTTAACGTATGATGCTTCTGAAAAAACAACTGCAGGTTACGGTATGTTTAAGTTCAAAGCCGCCGACCTGCAGGTTGTGGGTGGTGCCCGTGTTGAACACACGGATCAGGGATACAATATGTTGTTTCCGCAGGGCGAATCGCGCCCGAAAGGTAACCAGGTGTATACTGATGTATTGCCAAGCTTAACCTTAAAATACTATTTAACAGACAAAGAACAGTTACACGCCTCTTATTTCAGGTCGCTTAACCGTCCTGGTTTTTATGAAATAGTACCCAGCAAAGTAGTTGAAGAGGAATATCAGGAACGCGGTAATCCAGACCTGAAACGTGCCATTGCCGATAACTATGACCTGCGTTATGAACTGTTCCCGGATGCCAGCATGCAATTATTAGCCGGTGCATTTTATAAAAATATCAAAGACCCTATTGAATATACTTTCCAGGCCGATGCCGTTCGTGGTCAGGATACTTACTATACCCCGGGCAACTTTGGTACAGCCCATAACTACGGCGCAGAGATTGATTTCATTAAGTTTTTCAACAAGTTTGGTGTAAAGGCTAACTATACTTATACCCATTCGCGCATTACCACACCTAAGGATACTTACGTAACCGATCCTAATGGTGATACCCGTAAAATATCGGTAAATCAGAGCCGTCCGCTGTATGGCCAGTCAGAGCATATCGCTAATATATCGTTCTTATATAAAGACACTAAAAAAGGTTGGGACGCTCAAATTGCCGGTGCTTACACCGGTCCGCGTATCAATACGGTATCACAGTTCCTGAACAACGATCTGTGGCAGCAGGGCTTTATCCAGATGGATGCATCAGCCGAAAAAAGATTTAAAAATGGCCTGAGCATATTTATTAAAGGCGGTAACCTGTTAAACACCCCGAGCAAACTGTTTATTAAAGGTACCAACCCAACCAACGCGGCGCTTAAGGATGATGATATTGAATCAAACGGACATACCCTGATACGTAGCGATTATTACAAACAAACGTACCTGATAGGTGTACGCTACAAACTTTAAAAAAATTATTAATCATTATTAATTGAAAATATGATGAACTTAAAACCAATATTCGCGGCACTGTTGTTATCGGCTATAGCCTTTACCGGTTGCAGAAAAGCCAATTTGGATGTAGATACCAGCTCGGGCAACGGTTCGGCAAGCGGTGAGGTATCAGGCGTATGGGCCAAAGGCAGTATACAAATGATCAAAGGCGATATTACCATACCTGCCGGTAAATCGCTTACCATTGAAGAGGGAGTAACCGTATTGATGGATACCACCGCCAAACCTGAGATCATAGTAAAAGGTAACCTGTACTCGATGGGCACCGCAGAAAATCCGGTAAAATTCACGGTGAATGATGCCTATAAAACCCCTGCCAAAAAGTTTGGTAAAATGTGGGGCGGTATACTGGCAGCACCAACCTGTGCAGAACTGGTGCTTGACCATACCATTTTAGAGTACGGGGGTAACACCACATCAGATGCTTCAACCTCGGTAAAGCAAGGTTTATACAAAGCTGTTGCCGGCGAAAATCTGCCTGCCCTGTGGTTCTCAAACATAAACGGTAAACTGATTGTGGTTAACTCCATCGTAAGGAACTTTCAGGAAGATTGTACTTACATAGAAGGCGGCCAGATCATTTTTGCCAACAACGTATTCTATACTACCGGTGTAACCGGCGGCGAGGCTATGAACTTTAAATCGGGCTGTTTAGCCGATCTGGGTTTTAATATTGTTTACAGTGCCAATACCAATGCCTTTAAACTATCAAACTCCGGCGACCGTAACCCGCAGGCACACATCATCGCTTATAACAATACGATGGTAAATACCGGCTGGCGCAGGCCATCGGCCAAAGGTGGTTCTGTATGGGTAGAGAACAACGTGCATGCCGAGATCTACAACAACCTGTTTGCCAATACCCGTTTCGGTATCAAAAGGGATACTAAATCTCCGGAGGATAAACGTACTGTTGTCAGCAATAACCTGTACTATGGTTATGATCAGCTTACTGTTGATCAGTTTCAACCTTCAAAGGATATTGTTGGTGGTGTAAACGAGATCATCAGCAAAAAAGCAGGTGATAATGATCCTAAGTTTGTGAACTATCCTGAATCAACCCCGGTATTGAATGCCGATTATAATACCGCCTGGGATTTTCACCTGCAAAGTGGTTCACCGGCACTTGGCCACGGCAGAACCGATTTTACCAGGCACCATGCGGCGGGTATAACTATTGCCGGTGTGGGTGTAACCTATACCTCGCCAGATCCGGCTAACTATATAGGAGCTTTCGGTACCAAATAATTTAACGTTACATTTTTTGCAGCCCGGCTGTACAGCCGGGCTGCTTTTTATCATCAATTTTTAATGAATAAACTTAATAGCTATTTCTTAATATCAGCAGGCATTATTTTGCTTAATTCCGCCTGCGGTCAAAGCCAGGTGCGCGACAGCAAAGGGACTATCATACCGGGCAGCGCCGCGCCTGCCATTAAACCGGTTGTTGTAACCGAGCCCGTATTGTTTGATACCGATGATCCGGCCATTTGGATAAACCCTGCCGACCCTGCTAAAAGCCTGATCATTGGCACAGATAAAAACAGTGAAGGTGCTTTGTACGTGTTTGACCTGCAAGGGAAAATTGTAAAAGATAAAGTGGTACGCGGTTTAAAGCGCCCTAATAACGTGGATTTGGCCTATGGGTTGATGCTGGGCGGCAAACGTACCGATATTGCCATCACTACCGAGCGTATGACCCACAAGCTGCGCATATATTCGGTGCCTGATATGAAACCGGTTGATAATGGCGGCATTGAAGTATTTACCGGCGAAACCGGTTTTGAATACCGTGATTTGATGGGTATATCTATTTACACTTCAAAAAACGGTAAAATGTATGCTGTGGTTGGCCGTAAAAGTGGTCCGCAAACAGGTGGGTATATTTGGCAATATTTGCTGGAGGATGATGGTACCGGAAATGTGAAAGCTACCCTGGTACGTAAGTTTGGCAAATACAGCGGTAAAAAGGAAATTGAATCTATCGCTGTAGATAACGAGCTTGGTTACATTTATTACTCTGATGAGCAGGTTGGTGTGCGCCAATACTATGCCGACCCGGAAAAAGGCGACAAAGAATTAGCCATATTTGGCACTACGGGCTTCAACGCCGATCATGAAGGTATATCCATTTATAAACTGACTGATAAAACCGGCTATATTCTGGTATCTGATCAGGGGGCTAACCGTTTCCAGATCTTCAGCCGCGAGGGTACCAAAGCCAATCCGTTTGAACACAAACTGATGAAAATTGCCAATGTGGCTGCGCAGCAAAGTGATGGATCAGACGTAACCAACACCCCGCTGAACAGCACTTTTAAACATGGCATTTTTGTGGTGATGAGCAACGACAAAACTTTTCATTATTACCGCTGGGAGGATATTGCCGGCAAAGAGCTGAAAATTAAAGCAGCTAATTAATACCCCTATATAATAACTACTTTGTAATAACTATTGATTAAACCCCTGGCCGTTCAGATCATTGATTTGAGCGGCTTTTTTGTGTTTGGTTGATTTGTTTAAACATCCACAAACTTTTGTTAACAAGTTGATTGGAAATAAGCCAGAATATTATTGATTTGGTAATGTAACGGGGAAATTACCTTAACAGGTTGGCTATAGTTTCGCAGCCAATCTAATCACACAACAATGTTACAAAACCTACGAAAATTAGCAACTCTGCTGTTGCTATTAACAGTTGGCTTCCTGCGAACGGAGGTCCATGCGCAAACATCCCAGGCTGGTATCATCGGTACCATTACTGATGAAGAAAAGAAAGCAATTGGCGGTGCCGCGGTTCAGGCACGCAATGAATCAACTGGATTCACCACCACCACAACCACCAACCCTAAAGGCGAGTACACTTTTAATCAGTTACCATTAGGCGGGCCTTACACTATTAACGTAACCTCTATGGGTTTCGGCGCTCAAAAACGCAGCGGATACACCCTTAACCTGAGCGATGTACTCAGGCTGGATATCCAGATGCAGGCAAGTACCAAAACACTAAACGTAGTTGAAGTGAGGGGAGCAAGCATGCAAAATAATATACCTAACCTGGGTTCGTCGACAGCGGTAAACGCTAAAAACATCAGCAAACTGCCGGTTAACGGCCGTAACTTTACCTCACTGATAGACCTTTCGCCATTAAGCCGCGGTGGCAGTATATCAGGCCAACTGGGTACCTCAACCAACTTTACTATTGACGGTATGACGGCTAAAAACGCCACCTTTGGCGGTACTGCAGGTACCGGTTCACCTTACTCCATCTCTATTGAGGCGGTACGGGAATTTAAAGTAGTAACTAACCAGTACGATGTTACCTATGGCCGCAGCGGCGGCGGTACCATTAATACTGCTACCAAATCCGGAACCAATACGTTAACCGGTAGCGCCTTTACCTTTGTACGTGCCAATTGGTTATCATCACCGTATGATACCCGCGGTAACAAACGTAATGTGCCGTTTTCTACCTATCAGTATGGTTTCTCTTTAGGCGGGCCAATTATTAAAGATAAAGCCCATTTCTTTGTAGCTTATGATCACCAGCGCGACGCGCGCCCATTGCAGATTGCCGACATACAGGGCCCTACCGATGAGGTACGCTATAACACTACCCAAAGCACGCTGGATACCTACCTGAATATTGCCCGCAGTAAATATGGCGTTGCCAACTCGCCTCAGATAGGTTCGTTTGATAAAAAGGAAAACACCACCGCGCTTTATGCCCGGGTTGATGTGCAGTTGAACAGCAAAAACCTGTTAACCGTAAGCAACAATTATATTTATGATCTGAACAACCAAAATATTGGCGATAATACTGCTATCAGCCTTTATGAGGTATACGGTACCAGCCGTAACAAAAGTAACAGCACGCTGGCAACATTACGCTCAACCTTGTCGCCACGCTTAACTAACGAGTTAAAGGCACAGCAATTATCAGCTTCGGTTGAAAGCATCTCGGGCAGCCAGCTTCCTTCCGGAACGGCTACCATACCGCGTGCCATTGTTGACAGGATCCAATCAACGGTGGGTGGTAAAACCGTGTTTACATCTATACAATTGGGTGGTCAGCGTTACGCGCCTGAATACTTTTTCAGCAACGTATCGCAGTTAACGGATAACTTGTATTTCAATACCGATAAGATCAATTTCACCTTCGGAACAGATCTGATGTACACCCACATGAAATCAAGGTACGGTAGTGAGCTTAACGGCCGTTTCTATTTTACGGGTATGGACAACTTTAACAACCTTACCCCATACCGTTACGCGCGCGAAATTCCGCTGGTTGATGATCCGAGCGTTAGGCAAAACTTCACCAACTCTGGTTTATACGCGCAAATGCAAACCAAGCTGGCCGAAGGTTTTGAAATGATGGCAGGCATCAGGGCCGATTATACCAATTATATGGATAAGCCCAACTTTAACCAGATCGTATTTGAAGATCTGAAACTGCGCACTGATCATTCCCTGAATACTTTCCAGATTCAGCCAAGGGTACAGTTTACCTGGGATATTGGCGAAAGGCAAAAAGACATCATCCGTTTTGGCGGTGGTATCTTTGGGTCAGATATCCTGAACTATACCATGATCAATAATATGGTGTTTGACGGAACAAAATTAACCTCTGTTGATATTACCAACCCATCTACCGGTCCGGGCCTGGTGCCAACACCAAATTTCCCGCTTTACCGTAAAGATCCATCTAAAACACCAGGTACCGAATTGTTCAATATTCCGGGTGTAGATCGTTTATCAACCATTAATCTTAACCGTGAAAATGTAAGGATTCCGGTGGTTTATAAAGGTAACTTCTCATACAATCGTTTTATTAATGACCATTTAAGGCTTGGTGTTACGGCTTACTTCAGCTTTGCCCGCAACAACTACATGTATACCGATGCCAACATGGTTGATGATCCTTATTTCAGGTTAACCAATGAGGATAACCGTGGTGTATATGTACCTGCCAATACTATTAACACTGCTAATGGCGCTGCCGACTGGACAAAAGGTCGTAAAACCAATCGTGTAGGCCGTGTGCTTGCCCTTAACAGCGACGGTAAGATAAATCAGTACGCCTTTGTATTTGATGGTACTTACCGTTATTTTAAAGATGGCGAGGTATCTTTCAGCTACACTTATAACGATACTAAGGATAATACCTCATATAACGGTAACGTGGCCAACACCGCTACTTTAGCGTTACCGGTTAAGGATGACCCGCGTGATCTGAGCAAGATGAGCTACTCTGATAACCAATTCAGAAACAAAATTGTGATTTACGGAACCCTGCCATCTTTTTATGGTGTTAGCGTTGGTGTAAGGTACTCGGGTATTGGCGGTACCAGGTATTCGTTGGTTGTTGCCGGTAACGTGAACGGCGATTTTGTGGCTTCAAATGATCTGGCCTACATCTTTAACCCTACCGATCCTAATGTTCCGGAAGCTACCCGCAAAGGCATTCAGGCTATATTAGATAATCCGCTGGCGAGCAAAAGCTTAAAGGATTATGTAAAGAAAAGTATAGGTAAGGTAGCCGAAAGAAACGGTGGTGTAAATGGTTTTTACGGCCAATGGGACATCCGTATAGCCAAACGTTTTATAACGTTCACCAAAAAACAATACATCGAGTTTTCTGGCGATTTGTTTAACGTAGCCAACCTGTTAAATAAAAACAAAGGCGTTATTAATACGCTTGGCAGCCAAAGCATTTATTCAATAGCCAGTTTTAACGCGGCCAACCGCGTTTATAACTATAGCGTTAACCCTAACACAGGTGTGGTTACGCCCTCGGGCAACCCGTATCAGTTTCAGTTAGGCTTACGCTACGGATTTTAAGTAAAACCAATCAATACTTGTATGATAAAACATGTTGTTACAACATTCATGCTGTGCCTTGCCCTTTTAGGGGTTAAGGCACAGTCTGTTCCGGTGGCTACGCAAAAAAGCGTGTATTCGCCCGAGGTTAAGAAAGATGGCCCGGTAACTTTCAGGTTCCTGGCGCCTAATGCGCAAAAGGTATTACTCATTATGGATGATGCCAAACCCAGGCCAATGACAAAAGATACCGCCGGGATCTGGAGCCGCACCGAAACTTTTGCGCCAGATGTTTACCGCTATACATTTTCTGTTGATGGTACAGTACTGCCCGACCCGAACAACCCTTACATTAAACCCTTGTTTAAAAGGGCGCTGGGGCAAAGCCTGGTGCATGTGCCTGGTCCCTCATCGTTAAGCTGGGAGTTGAACGATGTGCCGCATGGTGTGCTGAGCCAGCACTTTTTCAGGTCAAAACTTATCGGCGATCAGCGTGATATTCGGGTTTACACACCGCCCGGTTATGACCCTAAGCGTAAAGAACCTTATCCGGTATTGTACCTTTTTCACGGTATTACAGATGAAACCAGCGCTTGGGTAACAGCCGGCCGCGAAAACATTATTATGGATAACCTGATTGCCGAAGGCAAGGCCAAACCCATGATCATTATCAATACGCTGGGCTACGGCGCTCCCGAAATGTTTGATCCCGGTACTGGTGTACGCAACAAAGAGGCTTATAAAAAGAACGAGGAACTATTTATTGCCGCCTTATTAAAGGAAGTAATACCAATGGTTGAAGGCTTGTATAATGTTGGGAAAGACAAAAAATACCGTGCCGTTGCGGGCCTTTCAATGGGGGGAGGACAATCATTAGATGCAGGTTTAAACAACCCCGATGTATTTGATTACGTGGCAGGTTTTAGTCCGGCGGTTATCTTGCTCGATCCGGATTATACGAAGGCTTTCCCCAAACTGGATGAATCTATCAACAAAAAGCTAAAGCTGGTTTGGATAGCCATTGGCAAAGACGATTACCTGTTGGCATCGGTACGGAAATATATCGATTGGATGCACTCCAAAAATATCAAGTTTGATTATAAGGAGACCGAAGGGGTACACACCTACCAGGTATGGCGCAGGTATCTGACCGAGTTTGCACCGCTTTTATTTCAAAAGTAACCTACATAGCTAAACAAAAGCCCCACTGAATTCAGCGGGGCTTTTTTAAGATCTTATCATTTCGAGCGATAGCGAGAAAACTTATACGATTGACATTAAGTTTGCTAAGTGAAGAAGATTTCTCTTTTGCCCCTGCGCTCAATCCGCTCAGGCTCTATCGAAATGATAACTTTTGTAGGTATTATAATCAGACAATAGTAACCGTAACACCGGCACTTTCCAGGGTGTTTACTACGTGGTCCGATACCTGGTCGTCGGTAATAACCTGGTCTATCTCATCAATATTGCATATTTTGCCAAAACCGCGCTTGCCAAACTTGGTCGAATCGGCAAGTACAATGGTTTTGTTGGCAATAGCCATCATTTCCTTGTTCAAATGCGCCTCCATAGCATTGGTAGTAGTGAGGCCATATTCTATATCAATACCATCTACCCCGAGGAACAGCATACTGCAAAAAAAGTCTTTCAGTATGTTTTCGGCATAGGCGCCCATGACCGATGATGAGCTTTTCCTGATCATACCGCCCAGCTGCAATACTTCCACACCGGGAATATCGATCAGCTCAATAGCTACATTTAACGATGAGGTTATTACGGTAAGCGCTTCACGGGCCTGTATGTTTTTAGCAAAAGCCTGTATGGTTGTGCCTGATGCCAGGATAATAGAATCATCAATGCCGATCAGGCTTGCGGCAGCCGCGCCGATGCGCATTTTTTCGTTTGATTGTATCTTTTCCTTTTCATTTACCGGGCGATCTGTAGTATAGGGGTTGCTTTGCGTGGCGCCACCATGTGTACGGTAGAGCAGGTGTTTCTCTTCCAGATACTTAAGGTCTTTACGTATGGTTACAGACGATACCTTGAGCTCTTTACAAAGGTCAACTACATGCACATAGCCTTCCTTTTGCATTTTATTAATAATGTGCTGATGCCGTTCTGTTAAATTGATCATAAATTATCCGGTAAATTTATATTACCAAATTACACAATAACAAATTCAATCGGCACTATATTCCTAAATCTTGTACATCGTTAACGTAGATACCGGTTCGTAACAAAATTGTTCCATTTTTATTTTAATGCAGGCAACCTATTAATAATTACCTTCGTAGTTAGTTTAGATTGAGACTAAATACGTTTAATGATTGATATAGTTATTGCAGATAATCAGGCGCTTACCCGCGAGGGTATAATTTCTGTTTTAACCCCACTAAAAGATATTCATTTATTGGGATACGCCTCCACGCCCGCTGTATTAGATCAGATGATCAGGGAGCATGAGCCTAAAGTGGTAATTATTGATTATGATTTTGACCATAATTTTGGCCCCGATGAGGTTAAAGAAATTAACGCGCGTTTTAATTTTACCAATGTGCTGGTGGTATCAAACAGCCAAAACCGCGGTAATATTATGCAAATTATTGATAGTGGTGTAAAAAATCATGTAAGTAAATATTGCCCTGCTGATGAGTTTATTGAAGCCGTTTATGCTACCGCTAATGGGGTGGAATACTTTTGCGACAGTACCTCAAAAATACTTTTTGGCGATAAGCAATTAATGCACGCTGTCGAGAATGCTGCATCCTTATCATCGCGAGAGACTGAAATTATTCATTTGATAGCCAAAGGGTTAACCAATAAGGACATTGCAGATAAATTGTACCTGAGCGTTCATACTATTAAAACGCACCGCAAAAATATCATCAAAAAACTGGGCTTTACATTTAAGAATGCCGCTGAACTGGTAATGCTGATCGGTTACATGAACGACTTTTTTATTTAGACCAATTCTAAATATACCTCCCTGGGGGTATTGTTCCGCCTGCTTGCTAAAGCTAATTTTGAATCGTTCTAAATACATTAAACAACGATATGAAAAAAACTTTTACTGCGCTAAGCATGCTTTCGGCTGTGCTGATTTTCGCTTCAAGCTGCAAGGATGACAAGAAAAACAATCCAACCCCAAACTACACCGTTCCAACAACTTATAACTTTACTAATGCCAATTTTGCCGATGCCACTACCCGTTTAGGTATGGTTACTGAAATGCAAAATGTAATGAAAGCTGCCCTCACCGGCCCGGTTGACGGACAATTGTTAAAGAACATGTTTGCTAATGCAAATTCGCCTTTTACAGGTGCAGCTGCAACTTATAATACTTCAGGTTTACAGTTAAAGGATCAAACACCTGTACTTTTCCAAACAGATGTATCAAACTTTATTGATAGTTTGGTAAAAGTGAGCAAAAGCGGTACAGCTGCCAGCAGGGGAGTTGCCGGTGTTGGAGCAAGCGCTGCCTCTCCAAACTCTAAATATGCTTTAACTGCAACAGGTGTTAACTATGCACAGGTATTTAACAAAGCTATTATGGGTGGCCTGATCACTTATCAGATAGTGAATAACTATATGACTGCCGGTATTAGCTCATCAGTTGATAATACCAATGCTGTTGCCGGTAAAGGAACCGCGATGGAGCATAACTGGGATATGGCCTTTGGCTACTGGGGTGTACCTATCGACTTTCCGACCAACAAAACTGGCGCTAAACTTTGGGGAAGCTACAGTACCCAGGTTGATTCTGGTTACAAAGCCAATAAAATTTTAATGGATGCATTCCTGAAAGGCCGTGCCGCTATCAGCAACAAAGATAACGCCACCCGCGACGCGCAGGCTACCATTATTTTACAAGCATTTGAAAAGTTAACAGGAGCAGCTGCCCTGCAAGAGGTTAAAGAGGTAAAAGAATCTATCAGTGATAACATTGCCCGTAACAGCCGCTTATCTGAGTGCTATGGTTTTGTTTACTCATTAAAATACAATCCTAAACGTAAAATTTCTGATGCGGAAATAGATAAAATTTTAGGCATGTTCCCGAAAAACTTTTACGATCTGACGCTTGATCAGCTTAACGCGATCAGAGATGAGATAGCCGGCCAATATGGTTTCGAATCTGTAAAAGATGTTCTGTAAATAACAGCCTATAGAAAAACAAAAACTAACCACCCGTATAATTATGCGGGTGGTTTTACTATAAAAACCATACTATGCGCAAATTAATTTATACAGCTACTATAGCTGTTTCGGCTTTTGTACTGATCCAGTCTTGCTCAAAATCAAATCCGGGAAACAATAACGGCAACGGTGGAAACACAGGCGGCGGATTTGACCGTAAAGGCATGCTCACCAACATGAGCACCAATGTTATTATACCGGCTTACACCGCTTACCAAACGGCTACCACTAATTTAGATGCCGCGGTTACTGCTTTTACTACCGCGCCTGATGCTGCCAAACTTACTGCTGTGCAAACCGCGTTTAAAACAGCTTATTTGCAATGGCAATCAACATCTGAGTTTGAGTTTGGCCCCGCGGGTGATGCTAACCTGAGCGCCGGTGTTGATACCTATCCAACAAACGTAACACAGATCAACAGCAATATATCTGCAAATACCTATAACCCTGATCTGCTGGCCAACCTTTCAGCAAAAGGCTTACCGGCTATGGATTACCTGCTGTTTGGTATTGGTGCTGACAACAACGCTATATTAACCCAATATACCACCGATGCCACAGCCGGTAACAGGAAAACGCTTTTGGGTAAGCTATCTGCTGAATTGAAAGCTAATGCTGCCAAAATACTTACCGCCTGGAATGGTACCTATAAAAACACATTTTTAAATGCTACAGGTACAGATGTAGGCAGCTCGGCCGGACAAATGGTTAACGAGCTGGTTTTTGATTACGAGTTACTGAAAAACGATGAGATCGGTATCCCGGCAGGTGTACAGTCAATGGGTACGGTGTTCCCGGAAAAGGTTCAGGCTTATTATTCAAAAATATCATTACAACTGTTATTAGCGCACCTGCAGGGTGTACAGGATGTTTACACAGGTAAAGATGGTCTGGGCTTTGATGATTACGTAGCTTCAACCACAGCTAAATACACCGATGGTACCCCGCTGAATGATGCAATAATAAAACAGTTTGCAACCGCGAAAGCAAAACTGCAAACCTTAACAGATCCGTTATCTGATAATATCAAAACCAACCCAACCGCTGTAACCGCTGCTTACACCGAGCTGCAAAAGTTAACGGTTATGTTAAAAACAGATATGCCATCGGCACTGGGCATCCTGATCACTTTTGGCGATAACGACGGAGACTAAAAACATGTTCATTTCCGTAAAGGAAAAATTTACTGCACAAAAGCATATTGCTCCCCTTGCCGTTTTGCGTATGGCATTCGGGAGCATTATGCTTGTTAGCGTAGTTCGTTTTTTATTAAAGGGATGGGTGTATGCTTTTTATATAAAACCCAAACTTCATTTTACCTTTTACGGCTTTGATTGGGTTAAGCCTTTAGGAGTATTGGGTATGTACGCCATGTTTGCCTTGCTCATTTTAACCTCTGTTCTGGTAACAATCGGTCTGTTTTACAGAGTAGCTATCACCGGTTTTTTTCTGTGCTTTACCTATGTAGAACTGATTGACAAAACCACGTACCTGAACCATTACTACTTTATAAGTGTAATGGCTTTTTTAATGATATGGGTTCCCGCTAATCGCTATTACTCGGCCGATGTTTGGCGCAAACCCGGTTTGCAGGTTACTACCGTACCCGGCTGGTGTATCAACATATTTAAATTGCAGCTGATATTGGTTTACTTTTTTGCAGGTGTATCCAAACTTAATTACGATTGGCTTATCGCCGCTATGCCGCTCCGGATATGGCTGCCGGCTAATAACCAGTTGCCTGTTATCGGTAGTTTGTTGACCCAGGTTTGGGTAGCCCACGCCTTTAGCTGGTTTGGGGCGATATTTGATCTGTTTATAGGGTTCTTACTGTTAGATACCCGCACCCGCAAACCGGCTTATTTCCTGGTGGTGCTTTTTCACCTGTTTACGGCATGGTTTTTTAAAATAGGCATGTTCCCTTACATCATGATCTTTGTAACCATTGTTTTCTTTTCGGAGCAAACACACCTCAGAGTCATCACTTATCTGAAAAAAGTAATACCCATAAAAAGCGAGCAGGAACTGGGCAGAGCCTATGTTTTACCGCCTGTTAAAAGCGGGCTTATTTATTCTTTGTTGATCATTCATTTTACAATTCAGCTGTTGCTGCCTTTCCGCTACCTGTTGTATCCCGGCAAGCTATACTGGACAGAGGAAGGCTACCGTTTTTCGTGGCGCGTGATGCTGATGGAAAAAGGCGGAACCGCGTTTTTTCATGTAAAAGACCCCACCACCGGTCATAAAACCGAGATCGTTAACTCCCAATATCTTACCCGGTTTCAGGAAACACAAATGAGTACCCAGCCCGATATGATATTGCAGTTTGCGCATATGCTGGCAAAGGATTATCAGCAAAAGGGTATCGACAACCCCATAGTTACCGCCGAAAGCTATGTAACCTTAAACGGCAGCGGCACACGCCTGTACATTGACAGTACAGTTAACCTGGCCACCCAGGAAGAAACCTTTGGACATAAAAAATGGATCCTTCCATTTCATGATAAAGCACAATGAAAAAAACTTACTTATTGATCTGTTTACTATTATTAACCGCCGCTTTCAGATCAGCGGCACAAACATTTACCATTAGCGGTACCGTGCGCACCGCAGCAGGCCCTGGACTGGCGAATGCTACCGTGGCTTTAAAAAATACAGCTTACGTGATCAAGTGCGATTCGGCCGGTTACTATCAGCTAAAAAATGTACAACAAGGCAAATATACCCTGAATATAACCGATCTGGGTTATGAGCCTCAATCGCGCGAGATTAATGTGAATAAGGATCTGGTTATCAATGCCACGCTCAAATCATCCGTATATCAACTGGATAACGTGGATGTGAGCACCCAAAAAGAGAAAACGTTCGGCGTTACCCGTTTAAAGGCAGTGGAAGGTACTACGATTAACGCCGGTAAAAAAAGCGAGGTTATTGTGATGGATGATGTGGTTGGCAATAAGGCCTCAAATAATACCCGTCAAATTTATTCGCGTGTAGCGGGTATCAACATATGGGAAAATGACGGTGCCGGTATTCAACTGGGTATTGGTGGCCGCGGATTAAACCCTAACCGGGTAACCAACTTTAATACCCGCCAAAATGGGTATGATATCAGTGCCGATGCTTTGGGTTATCCCGAAAGCTATTATTCGCCCCCGGCCGAGTTGACAGACAGGATCGAGATATTGCGTGGCGCATCATCATTACAATATGGGACACAGTTTGGCGGCCTCATCAACTTTAAATTAAAGGAGGGCGCTACCGATAAACCTTTTGAGTTCACCTCCCGTGAAACGGCAGGCTCCTGGAACTTTTTTAATACTACCAACAGCATAGGCGGTACGGTAGATAAGGTTCAGTACTATGCTTTTTTCCAGCATAAGCAAGGCGATGGCTGGCGTCCAAATTCGCAGTTTAATGTGAATACGGCCTACGCGGATATCATCTATAAGGCTACTAATAAATTATCGCTTACGTTTCAGTATACCTTTATGGATTACCTGGCGCACCAGCCGGGCGGCCTAACCGATGCCGAATTTGATGCCGATCCAAGACAATCTACCCGTACCCGTAACTGGTTTAAAGTAAATTGGAATCTGGGCGCATTTATACTGGATTATAAAATAAACGATAACCTGAAATTTAACTCCCGCTTCTTTGGACTGTATGCAGGCCGGGATGCGGTTGGTTTCCTGGATTATATTAACAGGCCCGATAACGGTGCCGACCGTAACCTGTATAAGGATAAGTATAAAAACTATGGCAACGAGAGTCGTTTGCTATATACCTATAAATTGGGCAGCAACCCTCAAAACCTGTTGGTTGGTTTCAGGTATTATCGCGGCCATACAGATCGTGAGCAGGGCCTGGGCAATAATGGTTCAAGCGGTAACGCTTCTGATTTTAATTACGGCACATCGGAAACAGATGTGAATAATTATTCAAACTATGTTTTCCCTAACTATAACGTAGCTGTGTTTGCCGAAAACATTTTCAGGCTTACCTCCAAATTCAGTATTATCCCTGGTGTAAGGTTTGAAGATATTACCACCAAGGCCAATGGTTCGTACATTTTTTTCAATACAGATCGTGCCGGTAATGTGATACTGCGCCAGCCGATGACAGATAATAAAAATAGCAGCCGTCAGTTTGTGATTGGTGGAGTAGGCTTAAGCTACTTTAAAAGCGAGGGCATGCAGTTTTACGGCAACATATCGCAAAACTATAGGGCCATTAACTTTAGCGATCTGAACTCGAACATTAAAGGTTTACAGGTTGACCCTAACCTGAAAGACGAAACCGGTTATTCTGCTGATATCGGTATGCGCGGCAACCTGTCATCGGTATTTAATTATGATGTGAGCCTTTTCATGATCCATTATAATAACCGTATAGGTACCATTGATACTACCGATGCTAATTTTAACGATCTGCGTTACCGTACCAATATATCGGCATCGCAAAGCCTCGGTTTAGAGTCATTTGCCGAGCTGGAATTGCTGCATTTTATTGCGCCCCAGGCACATGATACCAAGGTTTCTTTATTTACTAACCTGGCCTTGATACATGCCCGCTACACCGGCAGTAAAGAAACAGCTTACCATGATAAAAAGGTTGAGCTGGCTCCTGATGTGATATTTAAAAGCGGCATATCATTCCAGCGCAAAAGGTTTTCGGCCAGTTACCAGGTGGCTTATACCAGCAGCCAGTTTTCTGATGCCACCAACTCTACTTTTACCAATAATGCCATTAATGGTATAATACCGGCCTATACAGTGATGGATCTGTCGGCGCAGTACAGGCTGAGCAAAATATTTACGCTGGAAGGCTCGGTAAATAACCTGGCCGATAAGCGGTATTTTACCCGCCGTGCGGATAGTTACCCCGGCCCCGGTATTATCCCGGCCGATGCCCGCAGCTTTTTCCTAACATTACAGGTAAAATTGTAGGCTGATGCCCGGAGCCTCACCCAACCTTCTCCAAAGGAGAGGGCTTTAAAAATGCTTTTAAAGTCTCCCCCTTTGGGGGAGATTTAGAGGGGGCTTTTACTTCATACTTGCACCAGAAGTGCGTAAGGTTTCTCATTGTTATACTTCTAAATAGCAACCTCATATTTCCTATCCATACTTTTTATCACTAAAATTGGACAATGTTGAATAAAAAGTTAATAGGTTTAAGCAGCATCCTGTTTGTGATGATAGTTTGGGGGAGCAGTTACCCGGTAACCAAAATCATCATTAATGATGTGCCGCCTTTAACCCTTGCTTTTTTACGATGTTCCATAGGCGCGCTTACCCTGTTGGGCTTGTTTTTCATCAGCAAAGATAAGCCGGTTAAGGCCTATTTTAATGATGTGCCCTGGCTGGCTATTGTGTGTATGGGACTAACCGGCGTAACGGGGTTTTATTTCTTCTTCAATCTTTCAGCACAACTCACATCAGCGTCGGTAGGATCATTGATACAAGGGTTTATACCGGTGTGCATTGCCCTGTTCGCGGCTATATTTTTGAAAGAAAAGTTATCGGCCGCGCAAATTAACGGTATTATCATTTCATTGATCGGGGTAGTCCTCATTGGTTTTTTAGCACCCAATAATAACGATGTACCCAACAGCACCAGGGGCAATTTATATATGATCGTAGCCATTTTGGCCTGGGCTGCTTATACCATTATCTCAAAAAAAGTAGCTCAGCTCAATCCTTTTTTAATAACCAGCTTAAGCTCATTAGCTGGCGCGTTGTTTTTGTTGCCTGCGGCCTTGTTTGAAAACCGGTTACATGGCTGGCCTGTTATTCATTTAAACTCGTGGCTGGTTATCCTTTATTTAGGGATAATATCATCAGGCGTTTGTTATTTGCTGTATAACCAATCGTTAAAGGTTTTGACAGCGGCGCAAGTGGGCAACTTTGCCAATCTTGATCCGGTGGTGGGCCTTTTCATCGCCCTTGTTTTTTTACATGATAAGGTTAACCTTTTACAAATAGCCGGGGCGGTTTTAGTTTTAGCCGGAATTGTTTTGAGCACCGGGAAAAGCCGGTCGGTCCATTGATTTTTACCGGAGTATGGCTACCCAGCCGGGCAGTGGCTTACCGTGCAGCTAAGTTGCCCTCCTGATCCATAGTAATGCTATTGATTATATTGAATTTTGCAGCTGTATTGGTCGATAGCTGTTAGTGTTACTTGTGTAGGCTGGTTAATGTTCAATTTAAAGCGCTACGAGTAATTGAAAATGTGCAAAATAAGAACTGGTTTAGTATGAAAGTATCAATTATTTTACAATTGTTTTGAATGGTTCTAAATAATTAACTTTCTTTGCGGGTAATTTAGACTAAATCAAAATAATACATGAACAAGTTTACCCTGCTGTTACTTACTTTCACGCTATTCTTATCCACCAAAATTTTACATGCACAACAAACAGATGCTACGATAACCGGGAAGGTTATCACTAAAGATAACAAACCAGCCGAGGCCGTTTCTGTTGGCCTTGCCGGAACAACCAAAGGCGCCATGACAAATCATAAAGGCGTGTATACCATTACCCG
>NZ_JBCECK010000008.1:0-81108 GCF_039207105.1 Mucilaginibacter sp. | reverse complement strand
CATAGCTCAGCTGGATAGAGCAACAGATTTCTAATCTGTCGGTCTCAGGTTCGAATCCTGATGAGATCACTTGAACACGAAGCCTTTCTGAAATTCAGAAGGGCTTTTTTATTGGCTGAAATGAGGTATTTATAGCTTAAACGCCGTTTTTAAGATTCTGTTAATTGATAAACTGTTGGATTGCTAAATTGAGTAAGTGTCACTTTCTGTTTCGTAATTTGGTATTTTAAAGATGGATTTGGCGCACTTTTGGCGCATTTCTAAAGCAAATTTAGAGGTTACTGGGATAGATTCTTCTTCTGATTGCATACTTTTCTTAATTAAGTGAATAAATAATTATGGCGCCCCAACAAGTGCAAGGATGAATTAAATACAAGGAGGAACGGAATAAATTTAAGGTAGTGAGGAGGGCTGTGTTTATGCCGGAAATTCCTTGCCTTGTATTGCAGACTCCCACTTAACTTTGCTGAATAATTATTTTCTCACTCTTTATTCCAATTCAGAAAATCTTAAATTCTTATTTTATAGAGGTCGTGAAACTCTGGTTTTAAGTTATATTATCTTACTATTGTGGCATAGGTCTTTGCAGTTTGAACTTTCGATAAGTCCGCTGCGTCAATCATTACTTGATTGAAAAAGTTATCTCCCTCTTTCGTGTCAACAACGCTTTGTGAGATCAGCCAAAGGAATCTTTGTGATTTTGTGTCAAACTCAAGGCTTAACTCTTGTACCGGATCGATGTCTCTTTGTTTACTCCTTGCTATTTCGAGGAGTTTACAATAAGTAAAGCTTGTATCAATAGGTGCATAATTCTTTTTAGAGGGAAAGACGAATGGACTTATTATTTTGCCTTCTTTATTTACAGCAATACCAATAAGGAATGACGCAATGGAATCGGGTTTAAACTGATAGAAAAAAAAGTACTTAGCCTTATAGTATTTTAAAGTAACATCTTGTCTACCTTGCTTTTTAAACCAATTCAATCTTTGAGGGTAAACAACCTCTAAGGAATGGAAGTTAAGCTTAGAGTAGAATTTATCACCAGAATATTTCAATATAGCTATATCAACATTCCTTTTGTATGCCAATGCCTTTGCCGGAGCTTGTTTAATGTCTATAGGATCAGTAAGAACATTCCAGTTCTTTGATGTATCTCCATTAGTAGCAAAAGCATATGTTGGACAAAGACGTATGTAGTCTGTGGAATAATAATTCCCTCCATATTTAATTTTTCCACGATCGATGCACTGAGAATATGCCAATACACTCATGGTAATCATTATTATTAAGAGAAAGATATACTTAGGCATTAGTCACGGGCTTATCCTACCAATATAATAAACATCTGGCCCCAAATCAAGATATAAGCATTATAGTCTTTATAAAGGTCTGTCCAAACTCAAATTGAGGCTACCTCCGAATATGATTATCCAATTCTGCAAAATAGAAATTCTGTTGTTTACTTAGGTAATACAAATAATAAATTGATAAACCCAAATGACCTGCTACACTTTTTCAAAAAAGGGGTTCTTAATACCCTTAATATTAAGTGTAGCAAACTAAGAAAATGCAAGAAATGGTTATTTGATGCTTTAGATGACATTTTACGCTGACTTATTAAAAGGGGAATGCTCAATATGCTAAGATTAAGTGTATGCCCTATCGGTAATATCTATGGCTTCTAAAACACTAATATCCCATACACCAGCCTTTCCTTCTAAAAACTGGCTTTTCCAATAAAAGTAGCCTTCATTCACTGAAACTTCAACTGTCAATTCTAACTTGACAAGGCTGCCTGTTAAAGCCGTAAGGCTGATTGGTAAATGCTCAATTGATGCAAGACTATAATTTGTTTGGACCTGGCCTTGGTGTAAATTCAGCCCATCTATTCTTATATGTGCAACAGATGTATTGTTATGTAATTGTTCAACTTTTAAAATGGTGAGTCTAGATTCCTCCTCGCCTTTTCTGGTTATATAAGACCATATCTGGCCTTCCATGATCTCTGTACTCATAGGTATACTATTAGGCCTGCTCTGCAATTGGTTTGTCCAAAGTAGAAATTCAGCATTAGCCGTACAAGAGATAGCTTTATTAGCGTTTTCAAAATCAAATTCCGGATACTTAGAAACGATATCATACACTTCTTCAAACCCTTTGGCCCCTAAAGGAATCCTGCAACTGCTGTTATTACCAACTAAGGTTAACCAAAGATCAGGTAGCCAAGGGCCTTCATCAGTATTTATATAGAATACCTTTTGTAGGTCAGTCCAGATTAAAGTTTCTACGCCCCATTTAGGATGTTCAACTTTTACCCATTCAGTTGTAATGGTTACAGTGTATTGATCTTCCGGCTGGTTTACCTTGCGATTGAATAGTTTATTGAATAGCCCCATTTTAAAAGATTAAGATAGCACATTTCCGTATTAAGCCAACTCAATTTTAGTAATTGAGTTTATTCTCTTCACTGGCTTATAGCAAGCTGTACAGAATAAAGCCAGCAACACAAACACCATAGGTTAGTAATGATGATATGCAGTCTGAGTTTGTATATTATATGAGTGCAAAACAGCTGTTTGACCTTTATTTTAGTATTTATTAAATGTTGTGCACACCATACAGCAGCTATCAACATAAATTGGCTTAGTAATTCATTATAACTCTCCTGATCCTTTTATTTTATATCTACAAACGGTAAGCCATCAAGGCTTTTAGCTTTTATAGAAGGAACCAAATAAGGCTTCTTTGGTATTTGAAGAAGTTGCTTTTCCTCGCCAGCGGCAAAGCCAAGTTTGTACCCAATGTTATCCTCTGTAGTCATAAAAACGTTGTCGTACTCTTTGTCATCATCCGCAAGAAAAAGCATTACCTTCCTGTTCTTACTTTTATCTGTTATCCAATCGTCACCTTCCTTTGTGGTAACCCAGGCTATTACTTGTGATTGCCACTTGATATCGATAGGATACTTAAGGAAGTTGACAGCAAAGCAAAAAGTAGCAAAGTCTGTATCATAAGGAAATATAACAGCAAAAGAATCAGAGGAGAGGGTAACAAGCCTTGGTAAGGCCACGAAGCTGTCTTTGTTATAGATGTTACAGAATGTGGTTAAAGCTTTTTTGGCATCTTCCTGGTTCACGTTACTTATAACAATTAGCTTATCATTCTCTTTCATACTGGTTGGCTTCTTATCATTTGAAGGGCGAGTAGAATCTTTAGCTAGTCTATCAGTTTGAGTACAGGCTTTCAATATAAGTGCTAACGCCACAAAAGCTATAAGTATGATTAAGGTCTTCATTTTAGAGTAAATAGGACATTCTAAGGTAATAGATTTCGATGAGTTTAAAGATAGTTATCTAATCTCCAACTTAAGTTCTGTGTGAGCTCATTTATCGCTATTATTAAATAGCTTACTATTTCAAAATAGTTTACGGGTTTTGTCAAGCCAGCTAATATCAATAAATGTTCCGTTTCCCATCCAAGTGCAACCATCTTGCGGCGCTTTGCATAGCAAGCCTGCGGGCTATTTATGAAATTATAACATCAAAAGTCACTCCTCCTGGCGGTTCCTGAAGCTGCTAAATCAGTAATTATTTATTATTTGATTTATTATAAAAACTCAAAAGTTATTTTTATGTTAACGTCAGCAAAATGAGGTTATTTTATAAGTATATAAATGCAATTCAATGGCAAAGCGAATACTTATTATAGAAGATGATCAGGATATATTAGGCTCGATTGAAACCTTGCTTGATCTCCATGATTTCGATGTTGTAGGAGTTACAGATACCGTTGATATTATTTCCCTGGTTAATCAACACCAGCCAGATCTTGTATTGACTGATTTTGTTCTCCCTGGAATGAACGGGGGGCAGATCTGTAAAGCGATCAAGCATCATAAAAATTGGTCTCATATTCCGGTAATTCTGATGACGGCTTATCATAAGCAGGCGGTAGCTGTAGCTAATTTCGGCTATGATGCCTATCTGGCCAAACCCTTTGAAAACAAAAAATTGATTGATATCGTAGAAAATCTATTGAGTTGATACAGAACAGACTCACATTGTATGAAAATATCTTTTGATAGAAATTTGAAGATCGGCTATGGATTTTCATTTATAGCACTTCTTGGTGTCAGTTTCATATCATACATGGGAACAAGGCAAATGTTGAAAAGCAGCCGGTTGGTGGAGCATAGCAATGTTATTGTTCGGAAATTGGATAGCCTTATTTCTGTTATGAAAGATGCAGAGACTGGCCAGAGGGGGTATCTGATCACCGGCAGGACGGAATTTCTGGAACCCTACTACCAATCGCCGGTTAAGGCACACGCATTGATTGGTTCGCTGCAAAAACTTACATCAAATGATAATCGGCAACAGGCCAATATCCTGAACCTGCAGCAAATGGTTAGCACCCGCATGGAAGCATTTACCCGGAATATGGAACTCAAAAAATTGGGTAAAAATCCGGATTTAAATAACATGCTCGCCGGGAAAAAGGCAATGGATAATCTGCGTAAAACAGTTGCAACCGCTGAATTACACGAGCAGCAATTATTGAATGCTGAACTGATTCAGTACAGAAGCTATGTTAGGTATGTTCCTTATTTCATTCTCGCATCTGTTTTGATAGCGCTTGTTGTTACCGCCTTATCCTACAAAGGAGTGACGGCGATTATTAGAGACCGGGCAGATATGCAAGTGCAGATTACCAATAAGGAGCGCGAAACTGCCGAACTTAATGATGAACTGGCCGCATCTAATGAGGAAATGACTGCGATCAACGAAGAACTTAACGTAAGTAATGAAGAATTACTCGACTCGCGGCAACAGCTCACCAACCTGAACGCTGAACTTGAGCAAATCGTGGTTTCCAGAACGGCCGAACTGGCACTTAGCGAGGAACGCTTTCGAATGATACTGCAAACCCTGCCAACAATTGCATGGACAAATTCCCCTACCGGCGAAGTGGATTTCTTCAACCGGCAATGGTTTAATTATACGGGACTGGATTTCGAGTTCAGTAAAGGTTCGGGATGGCAGAGTGTAATTCACCCGGAGGATGTCGGGTATAATCACTCACGTTTCAATGAAATTATCGCATCGGGCGAAGCGGGGGAGTTCGAGATCCGGGAGCGGCGGCACGATGGTATATACCGTTGTCATCTTATTCGTATGGCTCCGCTCAAGCGTGATAACGGCCAGATCCAGCTATGGGTGGGCACAGCGACAGATATTGAGGAGCTTAAACAACTGGAACGGCAAAAGGATGACTTTATAAATATTGCCAGTCATGAACTAAAAACTCCGCTTACCAGTCTGAAGTCTACAATTCAGATCATTGAATCAATGAGTGATAAGCTATCTCCCGAAAAGATGAACGCGCTCATAGAACGGGCCAGCAGGAGTGTGAATAAAGTTTCTGTATTGGTTGAAGACCTGTTGTATATGGGAAAACTGAGCCGGGGACAATTGGACTTAAAGATTGTTCAAACAGACCTGGCCGGAGTGATCAGGGAAAGCTGTGCTTATTTCAATGCTGTTAGCAATGTTGAGTTTGTTATTGAGGCGGAGGCACATGTAAGCGTCCCCGCTGATGCCGAGCGGATAAGTCAGGTGATCATTAATTTTATTAATAACGCGCTGAAATATGCATCTTCATCAAAAAAGATTTATATCCATCTTTCTGTAAATGAAATGGCTATTATATCGGTAAGGGATGAAGGACCGGGAATTTCGCTGGAACATCAGCCCTTTCTCTTTGATCGGTATTACCGAAGCCCCGACGGAAAACAGGCCTCAGGCATGGGTATAGGTCTTTATATCAGTGCGGAAATTATTAAAAGGCATGGCGGTCAGATCGGCGTTATCAGTAAGCCGGGAGAGGGCAGTACATTTTGGTTTAGTGTGCCAATGGTACAAACCTCCGGTCATCACCTGGTTGAGCATCAGGAGCATATTTCATAAACTTTGAAAGTCCGGTCTGATGATCCTGGAATTTCGCAGTTAAGTTAAATTTTTGATAATTAGGAAACTGATTAATCTAAAAGCAACAATTAAAATCCTATTACGTAAAAAACGATACTATACCAGTTAGAAAAGTTGAAGTCATGACACATTCAGAAATATTATCCAAAACTATGCTTGTTGATGACAGTGAACTTGACAGTCTTATTTTTAAGATGCTCATCAAAATGGTATTAGCAAAAACTGATATCGAAACCTGTCCTAACGGAAAGATCGCCATTGACAGAATCAAACAAATGAATAAGGAACAGCCTGGCAGCCTTCCTGAGTACATATTTCTGGACATCAGAATGCCAGAGATGGACGGATGGGAATTTTTGCAGGAGTACGATAAACTGGATATTCCTGTTGAGTTGCAAAGTAAGATCTATATGCTTTCATCCTCAATTGATCCTCATGATCTGGAGCGATCGAGAATCCACCCTCAGGTAGCCGGCTATTTGTCAAAGCCTATCGATATCAAAAAGTTGCGTGATATCTTAAATCTGGCCTAAACACACTCAAACGCAAACTATCTGATTAAAGAAATTGTAATACTAATTGTTCCCATTCTTCCTCTAAAGACAGGTTCGGACGAATCTGCCTTGCTTTGTCATACCAGTAATCGGCATTCCCGATATCGCCTTCCTTACGGTGCAGGTAAGCATGTACCCAGGCCGATGACTGATCTTTTAAGTGGTCAACTTGCGCGTGTGCCTGCTGCCAGTCTCCCTTACCATCATACCAAAGGCTTTTTAACTGTACCGTCAATTCGCTCATGGGTTGTTTTAAGCTTAATGAAGCTTTGAATTCATCTAATGTCATCATTGAAGTAAAATTGATGATATTATTAGTAATTAAATAAGATATGTACAATTTACAGGCTCTATTGATAAACCTGCCGGATAAATGTTCGAACTTTTAAAATATATAAGCTTGTCAGGGCTATCCCGACATCAATCATTTTCCATGCGGTTTTCACGGTTTTCAGAACGGAAGATCATGCGCAGGGCCTGGTCACGGGTAAGGTAGGCTACTGTCCAGTTGTAAAGTGTTTTGATCTTGTTATTATAATTTACAAGCGATACCAGGTGTATAAACAACCAGCTCATTAAACCTAAAAAGCCTCCTAAATGTAATTTGTGTTTAAACAGATCGGCCATTGCTACCCTTCTGCCAATGATGGCCATATCTCCGCGGTCAAAATAAATAAAAGGTTTCATTTGCTGGCCTTTTGCAACCCGAGTAAGATTTTTGGCCAGGCTTTTTCCATGTTGTATAGCCGGTTGTGCCAGCTGCGGGTGGCCATTAGGATAAGCAGGGTCAGAAGTTAGCAGGCTTATATCGCCAATAGCATAAATATTTTCATATCCATTAACCCGGTTAAAGGCATCTGTAAGCATGCGCCTGCCTTTTCCAATACTTTCTGCAGCGATACCCTCAAATAAGTTGGCTATTACACCGGCGGCCCATATTAAGGTTTCTGCCTCTATGGTACTTCCGTCAGATAAATGTACAACGCCGTTATCGTACGAATTAACATGGGTATTCAGTTTGATGTGAACACCCTGATCTGCTAAAGCTTTGTAGGCAGCCTCGTGCGATTTATCGCTCATCGGGGCCAACAGATAAGGGGAGCCGTCAATAATGTGAATTTCGGCAGTTGTCTCCATTAACTGCGGATAATCCTTCCCCAGAATGTATCGTTTCATCTCGGCCAGCATACCGGCAATTTCTACCCCTGTTGGTCCACCACCGGCTATAACTACGGTTAACAATTTTTTTCTTGCCACCGGATCGGTTTCAATAGCTGCCCGCTCTACTGTTTTGATAAGTTCGTTGCGCATAAACAGGGCATCATCAATACCTTTGAGCGAAAAGGCCTGGGCGCGTACACTCTCATTGCCAAAAAAGTTGGTTTTTGATCCCGCTGCAAATACAAGTATATCATAATTAAGAATACCACCATCGCTTAAATAAAGCTCCTGTGTTTGGGTATCAACCTTTTTTAAAGATGCCATTCTGAAAGAGGCGCCGCTGTTTTTTAACACCTTGCGGAATGGATAGCTGATACTTGCCGGTTCCAGAAAACTGGTTGCAACCTGGTACAGTAAAGGGGTAAAATAGTTGTAGTTGTTTTTATCGACCAGGGTTATATGGTAATATTTATTTTTCAGCATGCGGGTAATAAAATTTAACCCGGCAAATCCACCACCAATAACTACAATGTGTTTTTTGTTTACAATACTGTTTTCCATCAGGCTACTATTTAGGCACAGTTAGACTAATGCAATTTAGTTACTATCAAATATATTTTTAACTTTTTTGACCGTTTATTTCCAAATTAATCCATACTTGAAACGTATTTGAACCCCATACCGCAGGCGGTAATTGATAGAAACCCGAATATCAAACAAAGTCCTAATTATTAATATCTTTAGCAGGCGCAACTTCAATGGAGCGCCGCTTATCTTTTAAAAAGCTGAAAAGAGAGCCTCTTCTATTATGAATTTAAACTCCATTAACCTCAAAGGACTGTTTCTTGCAATTATGCTAACTACTGCTGGTGCAATTGGCACTTATGGCCAAACCTATAAAGATCCCAAAGCTCCTGTACAGAAACGGGTGGCCGATCTCTTAAAGCGTATGACACTGGAAGAAAAGGTTGGACAAATGAGCATGTCATCATTGACAGACGCGCTCCATAGTAAAATTGCATACGGTGTACTGGAAAGCCCGTTTACCAATGTTAAGGATGTAGCATTAAAATCAGCAGCTGCAAAAAAATACAGCCGCGAACAAACCCGTCTGGGTATTCCGCCCATACAAATCGGCGAATGTTTGCACGGGCAGCTGGCGGCAGGAGCCACCACTTTTCCGCAGGCTATAGCGCAAGGCAGTACCTGGAACCCTGCACTTATAGAGCAAATGGGAAAAGCTATCGCTTATGAGGCATCAACTTCCGGGGTAGACGAAGCGCTTTCGCCGTTGTTTGACCTTATCCGTGATGCCCGTTACGGCAGGGTAGAGGAATGCTTTGCCGAAGATCCGTACCTGGTTGGTCAGCTTGGCTCAGCCTTTGTAAGAGGTATGCAGGGCGATCCGGCACAAACCCGTAACGCCTTCGCCTTTGATAAAGTAATGTGTACCGGAAAGCACTTTGCTGCTTACAGCAAACCTATCGCAGGCATTAATCTGGCCCCTACTGAAATTGGCGAACGTGAATTGCGCTCCATGTTTCTGGCTCCTTTTCGTGATGCTGTGCAGGATGCAAATATTGCCGCAATAATGCCCTCGTACAATGAGATTGATGGTATCCCCGCTCATAGTAATGAGTTTTTATTAAAACAAGTGTTAAGAACTGAATGGGGCTTTAAGGGCTATGTGTTTTCTGATTACGGAGGTCTTAGTCAGCTGTATGATTTTCATAAAATTGCCAAAACCAAATCAGAAGCCGCCTTAATGGGAATAACAGCAGGTGTTGATCTGGAAGCCGCACGTCCTGATGTATATCCGCATTTAATTGAGCTGGTTAAAGCCGGCAAGATCAAAGAATCACAAATTGATACTGCTGTAGCCCGCATACTTACTATTAAATTCAAGGCTGGTTTATTTGAAAAGCCCCTGGCAGATACATCGCGCATAAAGGATAGGGTGCATACTCCTGAACATATTAAACTATCCCAGCAAATAGCCGAGGAATCAATAGTTTTATTAAAAAACAGTAACAATCTGTTACCACTTAATATTAGCAAGCTAAAGTCAATAGCCGTTATAGGGCCTAATGCCAATAAGGTACAATATGGGGATTACAGCTTTACCCGTGATAACCTATCGGGCGTGAACGTATTGGAAGGAATAAAGCAATTTGCGGGTAACAGCATTAAAGTAAATTATACCAAAGGATGCGAACTTACCGGCCTTGACAAGAGTGGGTTTGATGAAGCCGTAAAAACGGCACAGGAAAGCGACGCTGTGGTGGTAGTGTTAGGTACTACCAGTGTGGTATTCCAGGGAATAGGTTGGAATGGTCAGACTCCGGGTAACGAACCCCAAGATCCATTTACCTGCGGTGAAGGCTATGATGTTACCGATATTAGCCCGCAAGGTGTTCAGCGCGAGTTGCTGCAGGCTGTTTATAAAACCGGCAAACCGGTTATACTGGTATTGGAAAATGGTCGTCCGTGGAGTATCAGTTGGGAAAAGGAGAATATCCCGGCCATTTTAGAGGCCTGGTATCCTGGCGAAAAAGGTGGTACTGCTATAGCAAATATCCTGTTTGGTAAAGTAAATCCATCGGGCAGGCTTAACATGAGTGTACCACAATCCACAGGTCATATTCCCGTATTTTATAATTATGTCAATTCTTCAAAAGGGATTAACCGTGAACCAGGAACCATTGAAAAACCGGGTCGCGATTATGTGTTTTCATCAACAGACCCACTGTTTGCTTTTGGCTTCGGGTTAAGCTATACTTCATTTGATTATACCAACCTTAAGGTATCAAGAACGGATTTTAGCAAAAACGAGCAGGTTGCTATTACTGTAGATGTGAAAAATACTGGTAATGTAGCAGGAAAAGAAGTGGTACAATTGTACCTGGGCAACAAGATAAATTCGGTAAGTACGCCAAAAATGGCATTAAGACGTTTTGCTAAAATAGCTATTGAACCAGGTGCAGTTAAAACAGTGAACTTTACGATCAATAAAGATGATATAGCGATCTGGAACCGCC
The DNA here is from genome assembly GCF_039207105.1 of Mucilaginibacter sp. GTDB lineage: Bacteria > Bacteroidota > Bacteroidia > Sphingobacteriales > Sphingobacteriaceae > Mucilaginibacter. The sequence goes on along the minus strand of NZ_JBCECK010000008.1, from coordinate 70,368 downwards.
AAATGAAACATGTTACTGAACCGGGCACCTTTGATGTGATGATTGGGAAAGCTGCTGATAATGTAGTGCTGAAGAAGCAATTGGAATATAAAAATTAACATAACAATCATTATAACAAAGGCACCTCTTATGAGGCGCCTTTGTTATGATTGCTACCAAATAAAGCAGCTCTGATTCTCAAAAAATACCGGGTTTACTGGTGTGATGTGTAAATGAAATACAAATCACTCCTGTAATCATTTAGTTAACTCTTGTTATATTCCTTTCACTTCGCCACCATCCATTCTTATTGCTGTACCGGTAAGCCATTTAGCTCCCGACGATAACAGGAAAGCCATTAATTCCGCAATTTCTTCAGGCTCGCCGTAACGCTCGATGTGTGATTGTTCCAGGAATTTTGCTTTGGCTTCATCCATGTTCATATGATTAGCCTCTGACCATTTTTTTTAAAATCCGATACGTCGGTTGCTCATCACCGGTCCGGGTAATACGCTGTTTACCTGAACACCATCTATAATTCCTTGCTCAGCAAAGGCTTTAGCCAAAGCAACAATAGCTGCATTAATGGTGGCTACAGCAGCAAAACCAGGCTTTGGGTCTTCCGCGGAATTACCAGAGGTAAATATTACCGAACCCTTAGTTATTTTTAGATAAGGCCATGCCTTAATGGTAAGCCTGCGAGCTCCGTGCAGTTTCATTTCGGCACCATCGTTCCATTGCTCTTCTGTCATTTCAAATAAATGGATCTGAGGAACAGCACCGGCGATATTGATAACGGCATCAATCTGGCCAAATTTTTCGATCGTTTTGCTGATAACAACATCTACGGCCTCAATCATTCTAAGGTCGGCAGATATGATGAGAGGCTCGGCTCCAACGCCCTTTACGATCTCGGCAGTTGCCTGTAGTTCTTCTTCGCGGCGGGCCACCAGTACCATACCCGAAAAATCTTTTCCCAGCCTGACAGCTGTGGCTGCCCCAATGCCGGCACTTGCACCGGTTACTATTGCTATTTTGTTTTTCATAAGTTTGTTTAATTCGATTACATTTTTGATTTTTTCATCATCGGAGGAACTGACATTTTCATTCCGGGTTCTTTTAAGTCAGGCCTCAGGTAAAGCAGTAAACATCCGCAAACCAGCGCAAAGCCTGCTAACGGAAACCAGAAAGCCAATATCATAGCCGCTAAAAACAGGGATAATGATATAAAGGATCGTATATTCAGTAATCGCATTGTTGTGCCTGTAATAACTTTCTTATCGTGGTCGCAGAGTACTTCCCAAACCAGTGCCAGATAGGTAACATTTACCAGGAAGAATACCAAGGCATACATAGCCACCGGAACCGGCGCTAATTTGCTTTCAGCTATCCAATCAGTTAAAAACGGAATCAGGGATATAGAAAAAAGGTGTCCAAAGTTGACCCACATCAAACGTGGGGTTGCTTCTGTAGCATGCCTTAATAAATAATGATGATTTACCCATACTATGGCAATGAACAGGTAACTGGTAGCATAGCTGATCCAGGTTGGCCATAACTCAAATAAGGCATGAAATGTTGGACCCTCAGGTTTTTTTAATTCCAGGATCATGATGGTGATAATAATGGCAAACACTCCATCAGAAAAGGCGAACACCCTTTCGGGTGATGAGTGATCCATCGACATTTTCATTTTTTTATTTTCGCTCAACATATCAGTGATCATTTAAATGCATCATACAATTGCTACAGCAATTGTATGATGTACGGGAATAATTAATTATTTAGGTAATGTTTCCAGAAACTTCAGTATCTCTTCGCCTATCTCATTCACATGAGTTTCCAGGGCAAAATGTCCGGTATCAAAAAACTTGACAGTGGCATCAGGAAGATCTTTTTTGAAAGCTTCGGCGCCCGGTGGCAAAAAGAATGGGTCTTTATCGCCCCATGTAGCTAAAAATGGTACCTGGCTTTCCCTGAAGTATTGATGAAACGTTGGATACATGGCCACATTATTAGCATAATCCTTAAACAGATCAAGCTGTAGCTCCGCATTTTCATCACGGTCCAGAAAATACTGATCAAGTATATATGATTCAGGGGCTATCAGGCTTTTATCACTTACACCGGTAAAATATTGCCATTGGGTAAGCCCGGCACTTGTCATCGACCTTAAGTTCTCACGATTTTCCTGGCTTGGGTCTGCCCAGTATTTTTGTATCGGATTCCAGCCATCGCTCAAGCCTTCTTCATAAGCATTACCATTTTGTGAAATAATACCGGTGATTTTTTCTGGGTTAGCAACTGCCAGCCTGAAACCAACAGGCGCTCCGTAATCAAATACCTGTATGGCAAAGCGTTTTAAGCCAAGCTGATCAATAAAGCCTTGTACATAGGCGGTCAGGTTATCAAAGGTGTAATTAAATGATTTATAATGCGGAGCATCTGAATAACCAAAGCCGATCAGATCGGGTGCTATTACACGGTATTTTTCGCTCAGAATAGGGATCAGGTTTCTGTACATGTGCGATGAAGTAGGGTAGCCGTGTAATAGCAGTATAACAGGGGCATCCTTTGGTCCGGCTTCGCGGTAAAACACGTTAAGGTCATTAACCTTTATTGTCAGATATTTAACTGTTGAATTTTTCATGATATTAATTGTTGGAGTTTATTTTGATAAAACAGGTAAGCTTATTAGTAGTCGGCAAAAAGTGGGTATCCTTACGCGATCAGAAATGTTTCAATTTTCTCTGCAATGTCAGTATGGTGTTCTTCCAGTGCCAGGTGGCTCGTATCAAAAACATGTAACTCCGCAGTTGGCACATCTCTTTGAATAGCTTCGGCGGCTGATATCGGAAAAAACACATCATTTTTGCCCCATACTAACAACAGTTTTGGTTGGGTTTGTTTCAGAAAACGTTGCCAGTTAGGATATTCGGCAATGTTGGTGCGATAGTCATAAAGTAAATCTAATTGTATTTTTTGCTGCCCGGGGCGACTTAAATAATATAAAGCATTCTGATAACTGTCCGGATTGATCCTGCTTTGATCCTTAGCACCATTCAGGAAAAACAGTTTAATGCCATCTAAGGTTAGCAACGGTTTTACCAGTTGCTCTGTCTCCTCGTTCCTGTTTTGCAGGTAGGGGGCAGCATTGATCATTGCCGGTCCTAAGCCCTCTTCATAGGCATTTGAATTTTGAAGAATGTAGGTGTTAAATAATTCAGGTCTTCGGGATGCTATCCGGAAAGTTATTGGGCCGCCATAACCTAAGGCATAAACGTTGGGGCGGGTTAAGCCAAGCTTATCAATAAATTTTTCTATAACTACAGAAATGTTATGAAAAGTATAGTCAAACACGCTTTGGTCGGGTATATCGCTGTTACCAAAACCGGGGAAATCGGGCGCTATTAAATAAAATTTATCTTTCAGGTCCTGCATCAGTTCCTGAAAAGCACTGGATGCATTAGGAACACCGTTGAGCAAAATAATTTGTGGTTTGCTTTTGTCTCCGGCTTCACGGTAAAAAATATTGATCCCATCAACATTTAATGTTTTGTAATAGATAGCTTGATTATTCATGTTAATTGATTTTATAAATTATGTATTATTGAAAATTAGTAATTGAAAAAACAGACAAGTTTGTTTTTATTAAAGCAAAAAAATTAAATAAGCTTACCAGCGATGTTCCTTGCCGATATCACTGGCCAGGAATCGGCATGTACTTTATTTGCAATCAGCGCACCCTCAAACAAGGTATAAATCTCATCTGCCAAATGCTCCTTTTTTAAAGGCCTTAGTATTTCGCTGAATATATCGCGTACACCATCCTTCTGTTTTTTAACCTGCTCCCGGACACGTACCGCACCCTGCGGCATTTCATAAACAATATTCAGAAAATGACATCCATTAAAATCATTATTAAGCACAAGTAGTTTCAAATGGTCAAATATGGCAAGCACTTTACCTTTTGGTGTTTGGTAACCTTCAGATACCTGTTTTAATAACCCCAAAGTCTCGGTACCAGTTTCTTCCAGGTATGCCAGGAGCAGATCTTCTTTTGAACGAAAATGTAGATATAAGGATGATTTGGCAATGCCGGCTTCCTCAACGATCTGATTGATTCCTGTATTACTGTAACCGTTTTGATAAAACAACCGCGCTGCTGTTCTCATGATTGATTCCCTTACTGACTTTGTTCTCATATGTCAAATGTAAAGAAAATAAATAAAAACAGACTTGTCTGTTTTTATTTATTTCACGTTTTTTTTGAAATATTTATTGTCTAATAAATAAGTGATTGATTATCAGGTGAATTATTTTTCTTAAAGGAGTTTCTCGGCTATGTTTCGCGCGCTTTTTACCGGCCAAACCGCATCATGTACTTTGTTAGCAATCAAAGCACCATCAAATAGTGTATAAATATTATCGGCCATATCCGCTTTACCAATAGGTTCCAGAATTTCGGTAAACAACCGGCGAACATTATTCTTTTGCTTTTTGATCTGTGTCCTGACCCGTTCATCTTCTTTAGGGATCTCCGAAATGATATTCAAAAAATTACAGCCATAGTATTCCTTTTCCTGTACCAACCCGATTAAATAATCAAATACACCCAAAATCCGTTCTTTTGGATCTGCAAACTTGTAGGCAGCTGCTCTTAACGCCTCATCTGTAGCGGCTCCGGATGTTTCCAGGTATGCCATCAAAATATCTTCTTTTGACCGGAAGCTTGTATAAAGTGAAGATTTAACCACACCAGATTCTTCAATGATCTGGTTAATTCCCGTATTACCATACCCTTGTTTATAAAACAAACGCGACGCGGTATCTATAATAGTTTGCCTGACTGCATTCTTTCTTTCATTGCGCATACACAAAGATAATAAAAACGAGATAAACAGACAGGTCTGTTTTATGTAAATAATTTTTATTAATGTTCTCTTTAAAGCAAAATAATGAACCCCTTAATTACTTAAGAGGCTCATTATTTATTTCCTGGTATCTGTAAGGAGATCTGATTTATTTTGCGAAAGCGTCTGCTTCAATAACAGCTTGTGCAAAAGCTTCCGGCGCTTCCTGTGGTAAATTGTGGCCAATGCCACCTGTAATAGTGCGGTGTGTATATTTACCTGAAAACTTGTTACGGTATGCTTCCGGCATTGGATGCGGCGCACCATTGGCATCACCCTCAAGGGTTATAGTAGGTACGGTGATTACCGGGCCTTGTGAAAGCCGTTTTTCAAAATCATCATATTTAGCTTCACCTGCTGCCAAACCCAATCTCCAGCGGTAGTTGTGGATCACGATATCAACATGATCCGGATTATCCAGTGACGCCGCGCTGCGATCAAAAGTAGCAGCATCAAAGTTCCATTTTGGCGAAGCAAGCTCCCAGATCAGCTTTGCAAACTCGCGCCTGTTTTTATCATAACCTTCACGGCCGCGTTCGGTAGCAAAGTAATATTGGTACCACCAGTTGAACTCGGCTTTTGGCGGCAGCGGTTTTTGAGCATCATTAAGGTTGGTAACCAGGTAGCCACTTATAGATACCAGGGCTTTGCAACGTTCTGGCCAAAGTGCTGCAATGACACAGGCGGTGCGTGCGCCCCAGTCAAAACCGGCCAACACTGCTTTTTGTATCTTGAGGGCATCCATCAATGCGATAATATCAAGTGCCACTACAGATTGCTGGCCATTACGTACGGTATCTTTAGAAAGGAATTTGGTAGTGCCGTGGCCACGCAAATGCGGAACAATTACCCTGTAACCTTTTGCTGTTAGCAAAGGAACCACGTCAGTAAAACTATTAATATCATATGGCCAGCCGTGCAGTAAAATTACCGGGGCACCATTAGTGGGGCCGGCTTCGGCATATCCAACATTTAATGCGCCCGCATCTATTTGTTTTATTGGGCCTAATGTGTTGTTTGATCCGGTTTTAATGGTATCGGTTTTTGCTGGTTTGCTATCTGTATTTTTGGCGTTTGCACTACCGCCGAATATAGCAAGCGGACCGGCAATTGCGGTAATAGCGGCGGCGCTTAAAAAGCTGCGGCGACCAAGTTTTAGTTCTTCTGACATGTTTTCTGATGGTTAGGGGTTAATGTTTTGTTTGAATTGAACCCAACCTTGTTGCTATTACTTAAACAAGGTTGGGGATATAAATTTAGCTTATTTAAACCAGGTTAATCTCAACGTTGATATTTCCCTTGGTTAATTTTGAATACGGACAGGTTTGGTGTGCGGTATCTACAATTTCGCGGGCAACTTCAGGAGCTAAACCCGGAAGACTTACATTTAAGCGGGCTTGCAAAAAGTAACCGCCGGTAGCGGTGCCTAAATCAACTTCGGCGTCAACAGCCAGGTCTGCAGGCAGGGTAACTTTCATTTTGGCTGCAGCAAGGCCCATAGCACCAATGTAACATGCAGACCAGCCTGCAGCAAATAATTGCTCTGGGTTGGTACCAACACCTGTGGTGCCCGGAGATGAAAGTTTAATATCTAAACGGCCGTCTGAACTTTGTGAGGCGCCTTCGCGGCCACCGGTAGTATGGGTTTTGGCGGTATATAATACTTTTTCAATTTTTACGATGTTTGATATTGCGGATGTTTGAACAGTTTCCATTGTTTTAAATTTTTATTTGTTTTTGATTGTTGATCAAATTTACCTCTGAATGCACCTAAAGACAATCAATATATAGGTTAGACAGACAAACTTGATGGTGAATTAGTCATTTTTAAGCTTGAAATAACACCCTGTATTTTCTCTTTTTATAGGGCGATCTCAGTTGATTTAACAAGGATGGCCTGCATAATACACGCCATCCTGTTGCCTTAATTAGCGTAATGTTTTGAAAGCAGCGCGCAGTTCTTCGGCAAAAATTTGTGGTTGCTCCCATTGGGCAAAGTGGCCGCCATTGTTTGCTTCATGAAAATAGATCAGGTGAGGGTAAGCTTTCTCGGCCCAGGTTTTTGGTGCCTGATAAATCTCACCAGGGAACACACTTACAGCAACCGGAACAGTTATTTCACGTGTGCGCTGTTCAACAACATTAAAATTGTTGGTGTTATTTTCCCAGTAAAGCTGTGCTGATGATGCACCTGTATTGGTTAACCAGTAAAGGGTGATATCGTCCAGTATCTCATCTTTTGTTAATACCTTTTGGGCATTCCCGCCGCTGTAGGTCCAATCGTTAAACTTATCCAGGAAAAAGGAAGCCAGGCCAACAGGTGAATCAGTTAAGCTATAACCTATAGTTTGCGGGCGGGTTACCATGATGCCGGCATAACCACCACCTTTAGTATATAAATAGTTCATGGATTTAAAGGCTGCTTTTTCTTTAGCTGTTAAACCGGCTGGCTCAGGACCGCCGCTTTGCAATACTTTAGCAATATTGGGAGGTACAGTAGCAGGCATATTTACGTGGATACCTAATAAGCCGGTTAGTTTTTGACGGCCCATAGCATCAGCTATTACCGAACCCCAGTCGCCGCCTTGTGCAACGTAGTGGTTATAACCTAATCGTTTCATCAATACATCCCAGGCCTTGCCAATGCGGTCAGGACCCCAACCGGTAGTTTTAGGTTGTTCAGAAAAACCGTAGCCCGGCATAGAAGGTATCACCACATCAAACGCGTCAGATGCCTTGCCGCCATAAGCTTCCGGATCGGTAAGCGGGCCAATGATCTTTAAAAGCTCAAAAACAGAACCCGGCCAGCCGTGGGTGATGATAATAGGCAGCGCGTTTGGATTTTTGGAACGCACATGTATAAAGTGAATATCTAAGCCATCAATTTTGGTTATAAACTGTGGGAGGGCATTCAGTTTAACTTCAGCTTTACGCCAGTCATAATCTGTACCCCAATATTTTACAAGGGTTTGTATCTGGTCAAGGTTTACACCTTGTGTGCGGTCGATTACTGTTTCTTTAGCGGGCCATCTGGTGGCCTGAATGCGCTGGCGCAGATCGGTAAGTGCTGCTTCGGGCACATTTACATGAAATGGACGTATCTGAGCGGTGTCTTTGGCAGCAGTAGTAGTTTGCGCAAAACCGGGAATAGTAAGCAGGAGAAGAGCTCCGGCGATGATTTTACCTGCGAAGGATTTTGTGTTCGTTTTCATTGTTTTTTATGTTAATTGTAAGGTTAATGGAGCTATTGTTGATAGCTGTTTAAGGGTTATTGATATGAATTTGTTAAAGGTGATTCCTCCGTTTAAAATTTGAGCGGTTTATTATTTGAGGAGATCATGAACTCAGCATCCGGATGGGCTGGTATTTTGTTAGCCCAGGGTATATAACTCAATTTATCAAGTACATTGGTAGCTTTTGGAGCCTGCCATGTGGTTGCTGATTTAAAAACGGTATCACTTTTTGAGTATACGCCGGTATCAATTTTGGAATTGATACCCGGAGCCGATTCAATAACAGGGCCTTTTGTGGAGTAAGAATTGAATGGTATAAGTTCAAAAGGGACTTTAGCGGGCGCAAAATTACCAACGTGAAGTGAATTGATATGCCAGCCAGCTTTTACGGATAATTTTAGTGATACAGCATCTTCTGTACAGTTTAATGTTTTGATATTGTTATCCGCCCATTTGATTGATGTTGCGGTTTGTGCCTGAACTGCAACAGCAGTAAATGATGCTATCGCGATTAAGAGCAATGATCTCATTATTGATGTACGGTTAGCTGTTTTATAGCTGCTTAAATTTTTCATAACGATTTACTGATTGATAAATACTTCTGGTAATTAATATGCTGCTGTTTTAGTCTTTAGGAAGATTATTATCCTCTTCTGCTAAATCCCCATCCTTATTCTTTTTGATAACACTGACCAGTTCACAGTTTTGTGGATTGCTTTCAAAAGGAGCGCTTGTGAGTAGTGACATGGACAGCAGGGATGCCAGTCCGATAATTAATCTGCCCTGTTTGTAATTGCTGAATATGTTCATGATCTGTTGATTTTGTGGATGTTATTTGGTTGTAGTTGAATTGGCATTGAAGCCTGCTTTGGCTGCTGCTAAAATTTCGCCGCTGGTTTGGTTTTGTACCAGACCTAATACTTCCCAGCTTTGAGCGTTGAAGCCTTTTGGCAAGGAGATGGTGTTTGTTGCTGTTCCGGTAGTAAGCGGATCACTTTGCAGTTTGCGAACTATTTGTACATGTGATAATGTGCGTCCGGCGTTTTCACCACGTTCTACCTGGCTTTGAGCCGACTTTTGCACTAAAGCGAGTACCAGGCTGTTACCTTTTATAGCACCAGTAGCTTGATATTTTACTTTAAGCTTGTCGCCATCCTGGCTGGCCTGGAGTGTAAGGGTTGTATTGGCTTGGGTGGTTAATCCATCAGAGATAGCTCTGCGGAGTGCCGGTTCATCAGATCCTACGAATTCGGCTTTACCATTTACAATAGCCTGTGGTGTGTATACTTGTGCCCCTAATATGCGTCCGTACTGAATTTGCCTGTTTGAAAAATCGGCGCTGCTGAAAACATCTTTCCAGCCCTGGCGGTTCCAGTAATCAACATGGTAAGCCAGTAAATAAACGTCTTTACCTTGTGCTTCTTTTTGTATTTTGGCCAGTAACTCATCGGCAGGAGGGCAGCTTGAGCAACCTTCGGAGGTGAACAATTCTACTACCGCGAAGCCTTTTCCTTCCACTTTGGCAGTTGCTTTTTCAACCGATGTTTTATCAAGACCAATAAAAGCGGCAAGTGAAAATGAAGCGGCGATGAAGGCAGTTGCTATTCCTAATATTTTGATAGTTTTCATAAATTTTTTCTTTTTTGTTACTCAAAACTACCCCAAATACGAGGCGGGCGTTAGCTAAATATGGCCCAGTCAGACACAATCAGGGCTGAGTTAGACAATCCACGCCCCGAATAATTTTAGGAATAATGATATTTGAAATTTTATGGTAAACAGGAATGATCAGTGATTAGCCGACACAAAAAATCCTGATATATTATTGCAGTATGGGCAATAATATATCAGGATTAAATAAGTGGGAAGAAGTTGTTGGGTTACGGTCTATCGGTTTTCAAGCCAGCCCAGGAAATCGTGTATCTTTTCCTTGTTGATCAATAATTTATCGGGCGTTGGTATAACCAGTTTTACGTATAATTTGCGGGCGAAATATCGTTCCGTTTCTTTTACGGCGGTAAAGTTTACCAGGTACTGCCTGTTTACCCTGAAAAACTGGTTGGGGGCAAGTAAGCTATGCACATGATCCATTGATTGCGCAATCGCGTACTCCTGTTCATCAAAAGTTACAATGGTAGTAGTTTCATTCCTTATGTAAAAAAAAGCGATGTTCTCGGTAGATACCGTAAGGTATTTATGGCTCTTGGTAACCAAAAAGCTTTTTTTACCTTCGGGGTTACTAAGTTTGGAAAGCAGGCCGCTGATATTGGGTACAAGACTTTGCTGAAAGAAATTTTTAAATTCATCTACCTTTTTAAAGGCTGCAACAATGTTGTCTTTTGAAATGGGTTTAACTACATAATCTATGCCGTTAGCTTTAAAGGCTTCCAATGAATACTCATCAAAAGCGGTGCAAAAAATAACTGGAGCTGTAATTTTAACCTCCTTGAAGATCTCAAAACATAAGCCATCTGCCAGTTGAACATCCATGAATAACAGGTCGGGTTGTGGATTTTCAGAAAAGTAGCTTACCGCGCCTTCTATGCTTTGAATCTGAGCAAGAATTTTAGATTCAGGCTTAATTTCGGTTATCATGGCCGCTAATGATTTGGAGGCTTTTATCTCATCTTCAATGATTATAATGTTCATGTATTACAGGAAGTTTTACTTTAAATAATTTATCGTCGCTCTCAATATCCACTTTCTCGTTCAAAAGGTGAATATAGCGAAGATTGATATTTTCAAGTCCTACTTTGGTAGATATTTCCTGTGTTTTTTTAAGCTGTATAGGATTTTCGACAATTATTTTGTCACCCTCGGTGTAAATTCTGATCTGCAATGGGCGGTCAAGCGATACCACATTATGTTTAATGCAATTTTCAATGAGCAATTGTATAGTGAAAGGGGGGATTAGTGAGTTATAAAACTTTTCATCAACGGTATTTACCAAATTTATTCCATCCTCAAACCGTGCCTTTAGTAAAAACATATAGGCAGATAATATCTCCATCTCTTCTGATAAATGGATAAGATCATGTTTGCGGCTCTCTAATGTAAAGCGGTAAAAATCAGATAGCTTAAGTATAAACTCAATGGTATGCTTATCATTGGTTTCAACCATAGCCTTCAGGGTATTCATGTTATTGAATAAAAAATGCGGGTTAACCTGTTGCTTAAGCATTTCATACTGCGCACCCAGATTATCGGCCTTGGAACGCTCTAATTCAATGCCTACCTGTTGGTTTTGGTAACCCTGGTACACTAAATGCAGAAACATGTAGAAGGTAAGATTGATCAATATACCGCGAACCTCAACCATGAGCATGGTTGGCCCAAAATCCATATGTGAAAGCAGCAGCTGCTGCGCATAAGCCAGAACAAACATCACTCCCAGGCCAATGAGCAAACTGATCAAAAGCCGGAATATGGAAAAGCCTTTGACTTTATCGCGGGGAGTATACGCCGGCATGGTATAGATGTTATAATACCAAACAAACAGGGCAAATAAAGATGTGATGGCCGAATTAACCAATGCCTCGGCGGTATTAAAGTGATGCTCCGCTATTTTAGGTACCGATGCTAACACCCCCATTAAAATGGAGCTCGACCAAATGATAGCCGGTGATATACGTTGTATTTTATAATTGTCTGAACTTTGCATAATATTTCTGAAAAACACCAAAGTCTTTAATTAGGGCTTGGGTTAACGCCCCACACTTTGGCGATTTAGCGCTAAGCTATCCAAAATATAAATATGCGCGGCATAAAAGTTAGGTGAACCGGACAATTAAGAGGGTGAACCGGACATCTGCAATGTTTAGCAAAATTTTAATTGCGGTTGGCTTATTTAACCAACCACAGTTAAAAATTTGCGTACCGATAACAGTAAAAGCAATACTAATCCTGCACCGGACGCCATTACGATAGCCATAGTCAAGACAGATTTATCGGATAGGGCGCTTATAACGGCCGATGAAGCAGCTCCGACAAACATCTGCATAGATCCGATCAGGGCCGAAGCATCACCGGCATCTTTATCCATAGGAGCCATAGCCAGGCTGGTAGTATTGGGTGATATAAAGCCCAGGCAAGCTAATAAGGCAAAAATAAAACTGATAGTAGCGGTAATGCTATTTAAGCCGGACATACAGGCGGCTACAAAACATATTCCTATCAATAACTGCACGGCAGCGGCAGTAAGAGCAACCTGGTGCATTTTAAAGTATTTTAATGCCAGGTTATTGATCTGGCTTGCCAAAACTACCCCTACAGATACCGAACCGATGATCCAGCCAAACCGCTTTTGTTCCATATGAAAATGGTTGAGGAATATGGAAGGCGCGCTGGAGATGTAACTAAAAAGGCCTATAGAGCACAATGAACCGGCCAAAGCGTAGAAAAGGAATTGGCGGTTGTCTAAAACAGCAGCAAAGCCATTTAAAATAGATTTAGGCTGCAGCGAAATTGAGGAATCAGGTTCATGACTTTCAGGTATCAGGTAATAAATGCCTGCCAGCACAATCAGTGCTAATATCATAACCACCACAAAAATGTATCGCCAACCAAAGGTAGCTGCGATAAAGCCGCCTGCGGTAGGTGCAATGATAGGCGAAACGGATGTTACCAGCATCATCATGGAAAATATCTGAGCGTTTTTCTCGATAGGAAAAAGATCCCTGACAATGGCGCGGGTAGCTACCATTCCTACGCATCCGCCAAGTGCCATAAATAAGCGGGCAGCGATCAAAATCTCTACCGATGTTGAAGCCGCGCAAGCCACTGCCGCAAGGGCATATATGATCAGACCGACATATAGCGGCCGCTTCCGGCCAAAACGTTCAAGCAATGGCCCGTAAATGAGCTGCCCTGCTGATACACCAACAAAAAATACCGAAAGCGACAAGGTAACCTTTGATATTTCTGTATGCAGGTTGCGGGCAATATCCGGAAACGCCGGCAAATACATATCTATCGACATTGGTGCAAGCGCGGTAAGTAACCCAAGTACAATAACGATTACCCAGGTGTTAACGTTTTTTTTGTTTTCGATAACTAATGTTTTCATAGTTTTAAATCGGATAGTATGGTTTTAGACTATTTGATTGCCGATTCAAAACTATCATGAGAAAACAAGACGTTTCTTAATAAATATTAAGAACTTACCTGTTTTCAGGATTTTATAAAATGTTATACCTTTCGCAACCATTTCTTAACATACCTTAATGATCTCTTATTTTAATTTTGACAAGATTTACTTTATGAAAATTTCTGCTGCCGATCAGCTAACCAAACGTTTAAGTAAAATTGGTGTAGCCTGCCTTTTAGCTATGGTACCGCAAATGTTATATGGGCAAAACACACCCCCTAAAAACGATGTGGTGAAATCGTCACGCAATGTGATAGAAAGAACCTTTGGTAAAGAAGTAGCCATAGGTATTCATATATATATGATCAGTTCGGTAAATGGTAATCCTGTTTATGAATATGCAGCCGCAAATGGGGAATTAACAGTAAAGGGGAATTCTACAGCGGCGGTTTGCAAAGGATTTTATGATTACTTGCGAACTACCAACCAGGGCATGGTTTGCTGGAGCGGAAAAAACGTGCATATCCAAACCCCGTGGCTGGCTGCTCAAAAGAAAAGAGTAACATCACCATACCACTTTCATTACTACATGAACGTGGTTACACATGGCTATACAACGCCTTACTGGGGTTTTGACCGATGGCAGCAAGAGCTTGATTGGATGAGCCTGCATGGTATGGATATGCCACTCATCAATGGCGCTTATGAGGCCATCATATTCAGGGTGTTTAAGAAATTAGGACTTCAGGATGCTGATATAGCGGCTTTCTTTACGGGCCCGGCTTATCACCCCTGGAACAGAATGGGTAATATTACCGGCTGGGATGCGCCTGTGCCGGCTTCATATTATACCAAACAGATCAGGCTAACCCATCAGGTGCTTGATCGTATGCACGAATTGGGTATGCAGCCTATCATCCCGGCATTCGCAGGCTTTGTACCCAGTGCTATCAAAAAAGTATATCCCGATGCTAAAGTGAATGATGTAATATGGGGAGGCTTTGAAAAACTGACCAAATACCGGGCCCATATTTTGATGCCCGATAACCAATTATTCGCCAAAATAGGAACCATGTACGTTCAGGAATGGGAAAAAGAGTTTGGAAAAGCCACATACTACTTGGCCGATAGTTTTAACGAAATGGATGTGCCGCCAGCGCCAAGCGAAGAGCAGCAGTTAAGCCAGTTGTCGGCTTATGGCAATGTGGTATACCGATCCATTAAGGATGCCAATCCTGATGCGGTATGGGTAATGCAGGGCTGGACATTCCCGTATCAAAAAGGCCGCGACGGCAAACTGTTCTGGACTGCGGAACGCTTGGGTAAACTTGTAGAAAAGGTACCTGACGATAAGGTAATGTTTTTAGACCTGGCCAATGAGTACAATCTCGATTCCTGGAAAATCGATCCATCTTGGAAAACTTATAAAGGTTTTTTTAACAAAGCCTGGATCTATTCGTTTATTCCAAATATGGGAGGCAAAACTCCCTGGAACGGTATTTTAAAAACCTATGCCGAAGCGCCTGAAACCGCTTTGAATTATGAGCACAAAGGCAATTTAACAGGTTTTGGTTTCGCCCCAGAGGGTATAGAAAACAACGAGATCATTTACGAGCTGTTATCAGATATAGGTTATACCGATAAAAAGATCGACCTGAAAACCTGGATTGCTGCTTATTGCAAACAGCGTTATGGCGGCTATCCACCGGAAATGGAGCAGGCTTTTAATAATTTTCAGCAATCATGTTATGGCACATTTGAGCCGCACCCGAGGTTCAGGTATCAGCAAAATGCTAAAGGAGACGAGGCAGGTTCTGTTAATACTAATGAACGTTTTTTTGCAGGGGTTAAGCAATTTTTAGCTTGTGCCGGGCAACTTAAGGGTTCTGAACTATACAGGAATGATGCTATGGAGCTGGCTTCACAATATTTGAGTTTAAGGGCAGATACCATTATTACAGTAGCCCTCGCCAATAAATCTAAAGTAAATGATAAAGAATTGAATAAAGCTTACCATTTGATGGGTATATCCGACCAGTTATTACGTTCGCATCCTAATCATCAATTGAAAACCTGGATAGATATGGCTAAGTCATGGGGAGATACTCCGGCAGAAAAGCAATATTATGCCAGGGATGCCAAGCGCATTATCACCACCTGGGGCGGTACAGTTAATGATTACTCAGCCAGAACCTGGAGTGGACTGATCGATACGTATTATATACCAAGAATGAAAAACCTTTATTCGCCGGTATCAAAACAAAAAAATATGGCTACCGATAATTGGGAAGAGAACTGGATTCAGCGTGATCTGGTGCTTGATAGTAAACCCAGTGCCGATCCGGTACAGCTGGCTGTTGAATCGGTAAATAGCTATTAAGATAATTAATATTAATGTTATAAAACAATAAAGGCCACCTGATTATCAGACGGCCTTTGTTGTTTTGTTTTAAACTTATTAATAATAATAAGCGTTGGTTTGCACATGGGCATCAAGCTTTTTCTGATCGGTAGCTGATGCAAGCCCCTGCAGCCATACGGTATAAACAGAGCCGCTGTTTACTTTTACATCGTTTAAAGTTACCAAAACGGTAGCGGTACCGGCTTTGCGAATCTCCAGTGTATAAGTGCTATTGCCCTGTACCGGAATAAAGGGCGAGGCGGTTTTGTAAGCTTTACCGCTTGCCAGCGTAGTTGGACTGCTTTTAACGGCAAGGTCAACAGCTCCTGCATCAGGACTAACATTTACCAGGCGAATAGTAGCTTTACCTGCATCGGGGCGAACAAGAGAATCTGCAAATAACACAATGTCTGGTGTGCTGGCCACATTGGTCAAATAAATACTATAAAACTTGTTGACAGTAAGGTTAATGGTGTCCGACTTAACCTTTGCAGAGCTTGACCCGGCCAGCGAAAAGGTAGCGACCCTTTTGCCGGGAAAGGCATTAATATAATCAATTCCGCGGCCATAGCTAATAGGCTCCCGATTACCCTTGTTTTGATCTAAAAAGAAATTTACCGGCTGCACATCCGGTGACGCGTTGATCACTGAAATCAGGGCTACCTGCTCATCAACATAATTGTTGTCTTTATTATCTTTTAGGCATGATGACAGTAGCCCACTAAGCAAACACATCATCCCGACTATGCCTGCTCTCTTTTTGAAATTTTGTAAAATGTATTTCATAAATCAATTAATGGTAATAGTGTATTTATAAATCTTTACGTATGCACTAAGGCCATATGATACAAAGTATGTAAAATTTTATCTGAAAAGTAAAGAAAGTGGTATCGGCATAGGCCCTGGTTAAATCATTCTTGAACAAAGCGTAATAATAATTTCATCTGCTGCATTTGGGTTTTATAGCTATCTTCATGCGCCTTTATCAGCAATTATTTTTATGCCGGTGCCCATCAAAAAAATCATATTTAAAACGCTTAAAATAAGCGGTATTACTATTGTTAGTTTATTATTGCTGATGTTTTTATTACCGTACCTGTTTCCGCAAACGGTAACTAATAAAATAAAACAATGGGCAGGCGGCAGTATCAATGGTAAGCTCAATTTTACCAGCACACGCTTATCCTTCTTTAAAAGGTTTCCGGCGCTTACGCTTACGTTGAGTGATTTTTCGTTAAACGGCAGCGCGCCTTTTCAAAATGACACCCTGGTGGCGGCCAAAGAGGTGTCTTTGGCAATCGACTTATCATCGGTATTTAAAAGTAAGATCAACATCAATAAAATATACCTGAGCCAGGCGGTGATCAATATCCAGGTAGATAGCAGCGGCAAGGCTAACTATAACGTATACAAATCAAAAGATGCCAAACCGACCAATGCGGCCGATACCAGTAGCGCCTCATTGGGTATTGAACAAATATTGGTGGAAAATAGTCGCCTGACCTATAATGACCGTTCGATGCCAATGCTCATCAACGCGCGCGATTTTAATTATAAAGGCAGCGGCGATTTGAGCAAGGATGTTTTTGACCTGTACAGCCACGTGCAATCAACCTCGGTTGATTTTTATTATGGCAACAAAGCATATGTGCTGCACAAAAAAGTAAATGCCGATCTGCTGACCAGCATCAACACCAAATCATTGGCATTTGCCTTTCAGAAAAACGATCTGCTCATCAATCAGCTGCCGGTTAAGTTCAAGGGCCGGTTTGAGTTCCTGAAAGAAGGGTACGATATGGAGTTCAGGGTAACATCTGACCAAAACGACCTGAGTGATATTTTTACCGCCCTGCCAGCTGAGTATGCCAAATATGTAGATGATACCGATATTAATGGTAATGGCAATATTCAATTGGCGCTTACAGGTAAATACATCGCCTCTAAAAACATCATGCCCGATCTGAGTTTCAGCATGAAGGTTCGTGACGGTTATGTGGCTAATAAAAACACCCCTCAACCGGTGAAAAACCTGTTTATCAACATGGATGCTAAATTGCCCGGCCTGAACCCTGACAGCCTGACCTTGAACATCGACTCTGTATACTTTAATATAGGTAAAGATTATTTTGGCTCGGTAATCAAGGTAAAGGGAATAAAAGAGCCGCAGGTTTTTGCCAAGATCAATACCGAGGTTGACTTGGAAAAATGGAACCGAGCTTTTGGTATAAAAGCAGTAGATTTAAAAGGACGCTATACATTACACCTGCTGGCCGATGGTAAATATGCCAAGGGTATAAAAAGAACAGGTGGGCTAAGGCCGAAAACGGATACGGTGATCACCAGTATACCTAAGTTTACGCTGAAGTCATCATTCACAAATGGCTATATTAAATACGCCAGTTTGCCCGAAGCTATTAAAAGCCTGAGCTTTGATTTGAATGCCAGCTGCCCCGATCATGATATAGCTCACGCTACCATGCAGGTTAATAACCTAAACATGCTTGCGCTTAATAACTATGTAAAGGGTTATTTAAAAGTAAGCAATACCGCCGGTGCGCTGATTGACGCAGGTATAAAAGCCAAATTCCACCTGGCCGATATTAAACAATTTATGCCTGCCGATAGCAGCATGGATATCCGCGGCGACCTGAACGCCGACATACAAACCAAAGGCCGTTATATCCCGGCTAAAAGAATATTTCCTGTAACCAAGGCGCTGCTTGAATTAAAAGATGGTTATATCCAAACAAAATACTATCCGCACCCGCTGCAGGATATTCAGGTGAGTGCAGACATTACCAATAATACAGGTTCATTAAAAGGGCTTAAAGTAAATATTAAACCGGTATCATTTAAATTTGAAGGTCAACCCTTTATGCTCAAGGCTGATCTGAAGAACTTTGATGATCTGGATTACCGGATAGCTTCTCGAGGCCGTTTAGATATTGGCAAAATTTACAAAGTGTTTGCCTTTAAAGGTTATGATGTGAACGGGTTCATCAGCACAAATTTTTCACTAAAAGGCAAACAAAGCGATGCTACCGCGGGCAGGTATGATATGCTGGCCAATTCAGGTACCATGAAGGTGAAAAATATCGCGCTGACATCAGAACTGTTCCCAAAACCATTTATGATCAAAACCGGCCTGTTTAGCTTTAACCAGGATAAAATGAAGTTTGATCAGTTTCAGGCCAATTACGGTAAATCTGTATTTGTGTTGAACGGCGCATTATCTAACGTAATTGATTACGCGCTTAAACCGAATTCGCCTTTGAAAGGGGAGTTTAACCTAAGCAGCGGCCTTATTATAGCCGATGATTTTATGGCCTTTGCTGGTACACCCGCTTCGGCCAGGCCAACGCCATCTACCGGAGTAATATTAGTGCCTGCTAACCTCGACCTGAACTTTACCGCCGATGTTAAAAAGGTAAAATACATGGGCTTGGACATTAGCGATGCCAAAGGGCAAATGAGCATTAACAAAGGGCAAATTGTACTGAAACAAACCGACTTTAGCCTGATAGGTGCACCCGTTGTTATGGATGCGACCTATGGCAGCGTTAGCCCGCAACAAGCCTATTTTGATTACCATATTGATGCGAAAGAGTTTGATATTCAGCGCGCTTATAAAGAGGTGAAAATGTTTCATGACATGGCCTCATCTGCGGCGCACGTACAGGGAGTGGTATCGCTTGATTATCAGTTAAATGGTAAGTTGAATGGCGATATGAAACCTATTTATCCATCAATAAAGGGAGGAGGGGTGCTTTCGGTAAAGAAAGTAAAGCTTTATGGCTTTAAACTGTTCAGCGCGGTAGGTAAGCAAACAGGGCACGATAGTCTGGCCAAAGGTGATGTAAGCAAGGTGGATATCAAAAGCACCATTGCCAACAACATCATGACCATTGAGCGAACCAAAATGCGCATGGCAGGTTTCAGGCCAAGGTTTGAGGGGCAGGTTGGCCTTGATGGTAAACTGAACCTGCAATTCAGGCTGGGCTTACCGCCATTTGGTATTTTTGGTATCCCGATGACTATCACCGGCACCCAGGAAAACCCTAAAATAAAAATGGGTAAAGCCAAGAAAGAAGATGAACTGAAGGAAACAACGGAAGATCAATAAGAAAGGGTATGAAGGTTTTAACCAAGACTTATTTGTTCGGATTAGCTGTATTAATATTAGCTTCATGCAAATCGATAGATAGCAGTGGTGACTTGAAAGAAAAACTTATTGGAAAATGGAAGTTAGATAGTGTATCGATCCCTGATATGAAATTTGAGAAGGCAGGAGTTACAGAAGTCTATGATTTTAAAAATTCAACTGATTTTACACGAGAATGGGAGGATGATGATGTCGGGGGAACGTTAACCGGTAAGTATATCTTTTATAGAAATCCTAAAAGGTCATCAGCAACTATAGCTTTTATTTCCAACTTTCAAATAAGTGAGAATGATACTATAAGAATTGATATACCAAATCTTGATATCATCGAGCTAAATGATACCAGGCTTCATGTGCTTGAACCGACTAAATTTATAAATGTTAAAGGCAAGCAATCAATTGTATTCAATAAACATTGTATTTATAAAAGAGTAGAATGATGCGAATATCATACTAATACTCAAAAGTTTCGTAGTGTTCCACGTGTTCTTCAAAATCCAGTAAATAATCTTTATCCTCAGGGTAATAGCGTGCTTTTTCGTATTGTTTACCGGCGAAGTTTTTAATACTGTCGAAAGAGTCCCATTTGGTAACGGTCCAGAAATGGCAGATATCACCCTCCGTTTTTCGCCATACCTCTACCGATAAATTGCCTGCAATGTTTTGATAATCAGGAATACCGCTTTTATTCAGATAATCCAGATAAATGTCGGCATGTTCAACCCTGGTTGTGCCATGCCATATACGGGTTATAACTGGTTTCATGTGTTTATTTTAAGCTGAATAAACAATACTTAAAATTACAATATGTTTACTTCAAAATCAAGCTTTGTGGATAGTTGGTTTAGAGTGATTTATCTATTAAAATTGAGCTTGTTTGTTCTTGCCTAAAATTTAAATTCAGTACACTATGCATGCCTGATTACAGCCTCATTAATATGTTTTAAGAAGGGATTTTGGATCTAACCCATCAATTATTTTTTGCCCAGCTTTTTAATTCATCAATAGCTTTAGCTAAAACACCGGCCGAACCTTTAAATGCTGCCGATCCATTTGGTTTACCATCAACGCTGTACCATTCATAAAAACCATTGTCTTGAATAGTCCTTCTGATCATGGGCTGCAATTCCTGGTAAGCCTCCTTAACAAAACCATATCTGATGAGTTGTTGCACCATTCGGGCACCAAACCAGGTCCAGTCGCCGCCATTTTGGTAAATATAGGGTTTTGACGATTTGGAATTTTTATAAATATTCTCAGGGTAAACCGGGTAAAGTGTTAATCCGATGGATGGGGAGCCAGATAGTTTTACATTACGTAACATATCCTGGTTAACCAGCGCTATCTCTTTTTTTGAAAGGATACCTGCTTCAATGGCTATTGCAGTGCCTCCATGAAAGTAAATCTTGTTTTCATCAAAATTGGAAGGAAAAGGCGATTTATCCAGGTATATATGTGGAATGAATTTATGATTTTTGGCATCCCAAAGATATTTCCTGATGGAGCTGACCGTAGTAGCTTTTAGCTGCTTCCATTTTTGCTGATCTTTTTGAGTGTTGTAAAAGCCGGCCATGTCGTTTAGCGCGATTACCAGCATGGCGTTATCGTATATATCGATAGCCCAATGGGTATTTTTGTCAATGTCAACAACTGCGCCACCCTCTATCTGCACATCGCCCCAATCCTGTGTGGTAGCCCCGGTTATCAAGCGGTATTTGGCCGAATAGCGGTCTTTGAGTAAATAAGCAATGGCTATTTCCAGTCGTTGTAATGCTGTTTTGCCGCCTATGCTTTCCTGTAAAATTGATTTGTCGCCGGTGATATGGATGTACTTGGCAATAGCCTGGATCAATGATGTTTCCTGGTCGGTTTCTACGGTATTTTTGAAGCCTACATGGTTAGGGGCGTATTCAGCGGTGTATATATTAGGGTCATTCCAAGTTACGTGCCCTTTTAGTACGTATCCATCTACAATTTCGCCATTGGGCTGTTGCAGCCTCAGAAAAGTAAGCAAATTTTTACGGATGGTATCGCGGCTGTAAACCTTGCATGATGTTTCAATAAATGTATTGAGATCGCGTATCCATACTTGTGGATAACCGTCGCCCGCGTTAAAACCTTTGCTTAAAAGTTGAGTAGCTTTCGTATAAACTGTATCCAGATCTTTATCAGCAAGTATTTGTGCGGCTAATCCATGACTTTGTTGAGCTATCGTTTTTAAACAACAGCAAGCCATTAAAATAATAGTAATAAGGCTTTTTTTCATAAACGGGAAGCAGTTATCTATCTCCCTTTTAGCCAATGGCCAAAATTATAACCCGCAGAACCTAATTTGATTACTAATAAAATAACCACCAGACACATAAATATTTTAAATAAAGGATTGGTTTTAATTTGATTGAAAGCCGGTTTGTTCATGGTATAACTTGGTTTAAGATTTAGAGCCTTAAAGTAAATAAAATTATGGTTTTTTAGGAGTAAAATATCTCTAAAATAAAAACTCTGTAAACCGGAAGTGTATAAATAATACCTCCGGTTTACAGAGTGAATTAATAATTGGTAGCAATTACTCTTTTGGAAAAATATCCTAATAAGAATATTGATGCACCAAGAATACTGATATCTTTGATCAGGAAGGAGCCCGTTCCGGATGGGGCCCAAACCCCGTCTACCTGTGCTATACTACCCGGTGTTGTAAGGAAAAATGTACTGGTTACAAAAAAAATAACAATACATAGTATACTGCCCCAAACGCCAATTTTAGGTGAAAAATTACCCGCCAGAATAGCCAGCGCGGCTACGATCTCAGTAACACCAACAATGCGCGATGTAGTTTCGATACTGAAAATTTTATACATCCAGCTCATAAGCGGGCTGTTTTGTACCAGGCCGGCTATTCCATTAGCTTCTGTAGGGGTAAATTTAAACAAGCCTATCCATAATAAGATCAAAGCAATACCAAAGCTTGATATGATGAAGCCTGCGTTTTTTTCGTCGAGCCATTTGGCAAATTTTAATAGTTTCATTTTTATAGTTTTTGATAGTTTTTACTGATTGGTCGTACCATCAAACAGTTCCTTACAAAATGTTTCTATTTTTTTATTTGTAAATGGATAGGCTTGTTTCGGCTTTTCTAAATTAATTATACTACTCCTTCAATTTTATATACTATTGCATTGTTTTCAGGTTGTTGTGTAGGCGTTTCAATTTTAAGTCCTTCATTGGTTTGCTGCCAGTTTAATTTATTATGCGATCCCAGTAAGGATACTGAGCTTATTTTTTGCCCGGCCAGTTGTGGCGATGAGCTTGCGAGCGATTTAATCAGGCTGCCTTTTTCCCCGGGCCAGCCCATTGCAATGGCATAAAGTGTTTTGCCTTTGGTAGTAAAACGGATGTCATCGGCCGTAAAAGGTTTACCCTTGCCTTCATTAAATCCCTGCGCATTAATAGGAGCTGCCGATTCCATTGCCGGACCTTCTCCAAATATTTTCCAGGGGCGGGTACCATAAATGGATTCACTGTAAGTATGCATCCATGCGGCAACTTCTTCCACAACGGCACGTTCCTGGCTGTCAATAGTGCCATCTCCCCGTACGGGAATGTTAAGCAGCAAGTTGCCATTTTTACTTACCACATCGGCAAGGGTATGTATCACTGTTTTGGCGCTTTTGTACTTTTTATTATCATAAATACGGCGGTCATAGTGCCAGGCGCCAATGCATGTATCGGTTTGCCAGGGGAGGGGCTCAATCTGGTTGCTTTGGCCGCGTTCAATATCCCATATCATACATTTACGTTGTTCTTCATCCAATACCTTAGCAAACAGGGCCGCGTGTAGTTTGCCATGTTTTTTAATACTGGTATTGTACATGTGAGCAGCAATTTTTAGTCCTGCATCACTTACAGGCCAAAGGGGAAGTACACTATCATCAAAATATATGAGTTCGGGTTCATACTTATCAATCAGTTCAATGGTGCGGTTTAAAAACTTTTCGGTATAGGCAGTATTGGGTACACTCGCGCCATTGCCCCAATCCCAGTGGCGGTTCATGCTCTTATCGTCAAGACTATCCTGGCTCAGGGGGTGGTTTTGTGCATATAGTTCTTGTGGATCATAGCCATCCCACCATTTACCAGCGCCATCGGCTTTGGTTATGTTACCATCGTAGGGTATACCGGCATAAGGGCCGGATTTATCTGAGCGTTGTGCTACCTCATACCATGTCCAGGGGTGCGAGGCATGTACGGTAACCCCAAAAGGAATAGCATGCTCCTTAGCAGCCTTAGCCCATCCGCCTACAAGGTCTTTCTTTGGGCCAAGTTTGGTAGAGTTCCAGCTTTGATATTTGCTATCATACAAATCAAAATTATCATGATGATTGGCCAGGGCCATAAAGTATTTGGCTCCGGCCTTTTTATATAAGCCAACTAACTCATTTGGATCCCACTTTTCGGCTTTCCATTCATTGATCACATCCTTAAAGCCAAATTTTGAGGGGTGACCATATTTCTGGATATGGTATTTATACTGATCAGAACCTTCCTGGTACATGCCACGGGCATACCAGTCGCCCCGCTCAGCTTGGCACTGCGGTCCCCAATGCGCCCATATGCCAAACTTGGCATCGCGAAACCAATCAGGAACCTGGTACTGAGCCAATGATGGCCAATCAGGCTTAAAGGGGCCATCGGCAATACGAGGTCGATTACTGGGTGGTAAATTAAGGGCTCCAAAAGTTTTGTGCATCCAAAATGCAGGTAATGCGGCGGCCAAGCCTTTGATCACTGATCTTCGTTTCATGAGGTGGTATGTTTTTAATTGGTAAAAGGTTATCCGGCAGGGTGGATAAGGGTAAATTTAGAAAAAATAATATACAGCGCTATCAGAAAAACGGCTTTAATATGTAACAAAATAATAAACTAAATATCCACTTAAATTACCCCATGCTTTTTATTATATTAGATTATCCATTTCATTTACTGCCAATTACTAATACCGGTTATCCCGTTTATACCTCTTTTAACAAAACTGAAAATGAAAAAGGTCGCATTCTTTTTTATACTGCCTGGTTTTTTACTGGCAACCTATTTGTTTGCCCACCAAATAAAAAAATATCCCGTAGCAAACATACCTAAAAAGGTATACCCTGTAGTTTGTGGTTCATTTTCGGCAATTGATGATCTGGATACCGCCAATAACGGAAAATACATTGTAAAGCTACCAGGCTGGGGGCAGTACAGCTACCATATCTCAACACGTAATGATAGCTCCCAATATTATTTTAACCAGGGTTTAACCATGTATTACAGCTATCATTTGAAGGAGGCATTAGCGTCGTTCAAAGAAGCCGCAAGGTTTGATCCTTCATCGCCCATGACTTACTGGGGACAGGCCTTAAGCATGGGGCCTTATTATAACGCGGCTCATTTGTATACGGTGCCTCAAACGCTGCCCCGCGTTATTAAACAGCTGAATGCGAATACCCGTAACGCTACTGACAAAGAAAAGCAATTGATCAGGGTCATGAACCTCCGTTATCCCTCTCAAAACGGACAAACATCAAATGATAATGCAGCTTATGCCGAGGGGATGAAGAAGCTGATAAGCGCTTATCCTAATGATATTGATATTAAAATGCTGTACATAGATGCGGTAATGCTGATGCACGCCTGGGATTTTTGGAGTACCGAAGGTGTAGCAAAAGAGTGGACGCCGGAACTGATTAATCTTTGCAAAGGTGTTTTGAAAGTGAACCCCGATCAGCCGGCAGCTTTGCATTATTATATCCATTTAACTGAGGCATCGCACAGCCCGGATGTAGCTATGCCTAATGCCGAAGCTTTAAAAAGGTTGTTTCCCGGCGTAGGGCACATGGTTCACATGTCGAGCCATGTTTATCAGCGTAATGGCTTATATTTTCAGGGCGTGGATGCAAATACCAAGGCTAATAAAAATACTTTTACATACTATTCGCTCGCCAAAAATATTTCGCTCCCTCAATATAGCCCCCATCAGTTGGTTGTGCAAACTTATTGTGCCTTTAGCGGGGCCATGTACGAGAAAGGTATGGATGCTGCCATGAAATGCCGCAACAGTATTTCACCCGGGCCCGAAGAAACTTATAGCCAGTACTTATATATGATGCCTGTACTTACCCAAGTGCGCATGGGAAAATGGGATGAAATACTGAAAGATACTGTTGCCCTCAACCCGAAATGGAGCTATGCTCAGATACTGAATCACTTTGCAAAAGGATTGGCCTTTATTTATACCAGCAAATCGGATTCGGCCCGCAAGCAGTTGCAGTTATTACGTGATAAACTGAATGACCCGGT
Source organism: Mucilaginibacter sp. (assembly GCF_039207105.1). GTDB lineage: Bacteria > Bacteroidota > Bacteroidia > Sphingobacteriales > Sphingobacteriaceae > Mucilaginibacter. The sequence goes on along the minus strand of NZ_JBCECK010000008.1, from coordinate 44,258 downwards.
TTTGAAGATCCGGCGTATCCCCTTTAATACACCTTTAGAGGGAGCCACCATTGCCGAAAATATTTTAGAGGGCGCCATCTTACTGCATCAAAATAAATATGACGATGGTATAGCCTGCCTGAAAAAAGCCATTAAAATTGAAGATAGCATGATTTATTCTGAGCCTGCCGATTGGCCCATTCCGGCAAGGCAATTTTTAGGAGCTTATCTTTTAAAAAATGATGATATAGCTTTGGCCGAGCAAGTTTACCGGGAGGATCTGATGCATAACCCGGGAAATGGCTGGTCGTTACTGGGTTTATACCAAAGCCTGAAAGCACAAAACCGCAAGGCAGAACTTCAGCATTATAAATCTGGTTTTCTGCGCTCGTTTTCTCATGCAGATGTAGCACCTATAGGCTCCGTGTTTATGTATTAATTGTAAATAGGTAGTTTGTTTAATTCAATACAGTAATCGGTTATCCAGGCACCGGCAACATCCACATATAAAATATTGGGTTTGTTATTTTTATTAATAATCCCAGAGTTGATCCATTCATTAACTTTTGCAGGTAAATGCTTATTGCCAAACTTGGCCAGATCAATGATACTTTGGTTTTTTTTGATTACGTTGGTTAACAGCATTACGCCATTTATTACCGGATCTACCTTATCATTCTGGAAATCGTTACATACAAGGGCGGCTTCATCGCTGCTTTGGGTGAGCTGCCAGTCTAAACGTACCAAGTCATTTTTATTGGTGCCATCTTTTAGCTGATTGAAAAACAGTTCTTCGCGGGTAAGCAGTTTAGCAATTTGGTTGGTAGCTGCATAAGCTCTGCGAAAATTAAGAAAAGTATTAGCCTTGTCGGCCATTGAGTTGGAGTCGATTAGTTTATCGGCGCTGGCGTATTGTTCAAAGGTCACGATCACCTTGCCCGCCAATTGATTCAGTTTAATTTGATCAATGCTTTTTGATTGGTTATTGTAAATGCGCTCTTTTCCCAGTACCTTGATAATGGTATCTGCCACCTTGCTTGCCGATGCCTCTTTCTGGCAAAAATGACTGAAGGTTAAAATGATAAACTCTTTTTGATGCTGATCAAGAAAGGTTTTAACGGAATCAAGAATATCCTTAAACCGCTCACCATAACCACCACCCATCGCTTCGGCCATACAGTCAGACGAGCTGTGTTTGGTATAAATGCTGTTTTTGAACTGCCCCACGCGCAAATCAAACATCCTGATGCCTGCGTTAAGTTGCTTGCCGATATTTAGTTTTTGGGTAAGCGTGTTACATGGATTAATAGAACCGCTTTGTGTGCCGCCTACGCCGTTCAATGCCGACATGCCTGCATCGTGCGAGCCGGGGATCACAATATCTTTCAGCGTAAGGTTTCCTTTGGCCGGAAAAAGCGTGTCTTCCATCCAATGAGCCGGGTTATAGTTGGTAAAATAGCTCAGGTAAAGTTTTTGATCTTCGCCTACAAAGGCCATGATGAATTTTTTTGTATCCACATTGCAAACAGATACCGCTACAGCAGTTTTGAAATAATTGGGTAAAACGTGTTCGTCAGCCAGGCGGCTTTGTTCATCGGCGGTAGCGTAATAGATCTGGTTATCTTTCTTATTGCCTTTCCAGATGTAAAATAGCCGGTTAGTGTTGAACGCGTGGTACACTGCCGGAGACGCCTTTGTTTTGGAGGCTGAAAACGGAATTTGGGCCGACCATGTTTTGGTATCGGTGTTAAAATCGGTATAATAAATAGCCTGATCGTTTGAGCCCTTATAACATAATCTTGCAGTATTGGTTGATAAGGTAACAATGAATGGATAATCATCACTCTTTTTATCGGGCACCGTTTGTAAAGCTGATGATTTAAGAATGCCCTGATCATCCGCATCTATCAAAGCTACCACCATTTCATTTTTATTATCGGCATGCGATGCTATCATCATACGGTTGTTCACCACCGTAGCTGTAACTCCCAATTTCAGTTTTGGTGATCCCTCAAAATTTACGGTGTTGATATTTTGGGTGTTAAATGTGGTATCGCTGTTGTTGATAATATATTTTAATGAGCCATCATTACCCAGCCATAAGGCATATATATGATTGTTAATCACCCTTAAAACTGGTGCAAAGGCACTTTGCTCGTTACCAATGGCCAGTTCGCTTTGCAAAAAGTTGGTGTTATACTGCTTACCCAGATAACAAACATGTATACCACCTGTGTTACCAGCATCTTTCCAGGTTACAAAATAACCGCCTTTAAAATTGGTGATATCAATAGCCTTGTCTGTACGGGCTGCGGGTAAAAAATTAACAGGCTGGCTAAAACTTAGGTTTTGAGCCTGCACATCTACAACTGCAATGATAATTAATAGGCAGGCTACAATTATGGTGGTAAGTACTTTCATGAAAGTGGTGCTTATTTCACAGAAATTTACATAAATGTCTGATTATTAAAAATATAAAAATCAAAATGTTATATTGTGGTGTAATTGTGTTTTTTTAAGCCTGAAAAAATACCCCTATGTCAAAACTGCTTATCACTATTTTAGCTTTAATGCTTCTCCTGCAGGAAGTAAAGGCACAGGATGCCAACTATTGGTCGTCAAGTTATAACCCGGGTGGTTTTTTGACTCCCGGAGCTGTGATTGCCTTTAACCGCGATAGCGGTGTGATGTTCCTGAACCCGGCCTTACTGGCCTTCAGCAGTAAAAACTCGGCATCTATCAGTGGTTCAATTTATCAGTATGGTAATATCAAGGTTAAAAATGGGGTTGGTACGGGGTTCGATCTTAAATCAACTTCGGCCAGTATCATTCCGCAAATGGTATCGGCCAATATATCTTTTAAAGGCAAGCATCCTTTTACAGTAGGTTATGCGCTAACACACAACCCGGTAATGAGTTACCAAACCACACAGCAGCGCGATTCACGTTTCAACGTACTCGACGATTCATACAGTCCCGGTAATGAATATTTTTTAGGGCAATACAAAAAATTAAACAGTATCAATGAAACTTCAGGCATCATTAGCGGAGGCTTTAAGGCAACAGACAAGCTATCATTAGGATTGTCGGCTGAAGGCCTGCTTCGTAAGCAAACCTTTAATTCTGATTTCAGTGCAAGATCATTGGTCAATACCCAGACTAATACAGGTTTGCTGCCATTGGTTAATGTACAGGAATCATACCTGGCTTCTTATTTTCACGCGGGTATTAAGTTTAAAGCGGGCTTAGCTTATGATGAAGGTCCGAATCATTTCGGCCTTACTATTACTTCGCCATTATTGCGTATAGCAGGTACGGCCAATATATTGAGCGACCAGATCATAAATAATTTGAGAATAGGAAGCTCGGCAGAATCTGTTGGCGATACCATAAGTTTTCTGGCTAACTCCAGACAGCAAAAATTAAAGGCAACTTACAAGTTGCCGCTCACGGTAGGTTTTGGTTATGCTTATGATTATAAAAACGGGCAGCTTTACTTTGCCGCTGAGTATTTTAATAAGGTGAATGAGTATAATCTGATAGCGCCAAAGGATGGAAATTTTGTGAAAGGTGATATTCCGCAAGATTTTTTCGCGTCGGCAAGCCAATCACTCAAGCTTAAAGATGTAAGGTCGAGGGTAATTAACTTTGGCGTTGGCGCAAGCTGTTTGTTAAAACCCGATGTTACCGGCTTTTTATCATTACATACCGATTTTAATTATGCCAAAAATAGTTTGTATAAAGATGATGAAGGCTATGTAGGCAATACGGCTTATTACAATATTTACCATGCCCAGATTGGGGCCAATATCAAAAAAAGGCGCTTTAATTTCCGTACGGGGCTATTGCTATCATACGGTAAAACCAACAATTACAGGCAGTATGTTAATTTTGATAACCCTAATGAAGATAATGTTTTGGTTGGCGATCCGGTAGATACCAGCGCCCGGCAATTTTCAGTAGGGTTAATGATCTCCTATATCCATAACTTGTAGCTATTTTTATTAGGTAAACCTCGCTTAAAAGTTACATTTCAGTAAATTTTTATTTTTGCCTTTAGTTTATACTTTTACACATAAACTAAACCTAAATTGAAATTGCTAAAAAAGGCTCTAATGGTAGGCTTGCTATTTATAGCAAGCCAGGTTAATGCACAGGTAGATACCACTTATTCTCCATCAAGAGCATACCCCCAAAGCGAATTACTTGAAGACTTTACTGTTTTTAAAAACGCGCTTATAGAATTGCACCCCAGCCTTTACCGTTATCAAAAGAAAGCAGCAATAGATAGCATTTTTGCAAAAGCTGCCAGCCAGATCAATAAGCCCATGACCGAAATGGAGTTTTGGAGGCTATTAAAACCGGTTATAGTAAGTATCCGCTCAGGGCATACGGAATTATCTTTTTCATCGGCAGCAGTTTTCTGGCAAAACAAGCACCGGGAAAATTATCTGCCTCCCATCTTTAAAACTCAAGATAACGAGTTGTTTATGCTAACACGGGATAAAGGTATCAACAGGGTTTTTAAGGTAAAAAGTATTAACGGTTTAGCGGCTTCCAGGTTGCTGGATACCTTAAAGCAGTATACATGTCCGGAAGGTATGAGTAATCAGTGGCTGAACTTTCAATTGCAGTATGGTGGTTTTAGTTATGTATATGCTAAAGTGCTGGGTAATAAACCGGCTTATGAGGTTGTGGCTACTGATAGTTTAAATGTAGAAAAGAAATCAATGTTCAAGGGTGTGACTTCCCCCATTAATTACAGCGCTGATAAGTTATGGCAGTTATGGGAAGCAGAAAAAGACGAGCTTAATAAGGCTGTTGCTGTGAATTACCCATCGGATATTGCCGCTACGGCTGTTTTAAAAATCAGGAACTTTAGCTACTATAATTATCACTCAAGTTTTCATGACAACTTTTTTAAACTGATACAACAAGATAAAATAAAGAACCTGGTAATAGATATAAGAGGCAACACCGGAGGGGTGTCCAATGTAGGACTTGATCTGATGAGCTATCTGGTGAATCATCCATTTGCACAGATAGAATGGATGCAAATGCCTACTACTAAAATTACTTTGAATGATTACATTCTTAAAGCATCAGGTGATAACCTTAACTTAAAAAGTACAGATAACGTTGAGAATTATAGTTACCGGCTAACACGTTCAGGAGATAGCTATCCTGTTGCCAAATATCATTTTGATAAACGTGTATATGTTTTAATAGATAAAGGCACATTTTCTGCGGCCAGTATGTTTGCCACAAGTTTAAAAAAGCAGCGCAAAATAACTTTGGTTGGGGAGGAAACTGGTGGGGCAGAAGCCGGAACGGATGGCGGGCTTTGTATAATTCAGCTCCCGCATAGTAAATTACTACTTGGGGTACCTCCATATTGGGAATATACGGTAACAAGTCATCAGCATTCTACACACGGTTTAATGCCTGATGTACCTGTTAATCCGGATATCATGGCGACCGGTAAAGGCGATAAGGTGATGAAAAAAGTTAAAGAATTGATTTTAGCAGAAAAACACTGATAGGGTTTCATTTGGGAGGCACTTATCTTAAATTAATTCTGTCTATTTTAAGCGATAAGCATTTTAAAATCTTATTTTTAGCGCCTCAAATACCGGACACGTTAACCGGTTATTTTAGTATACCATAGCAAAAATGAAAGTTTTAAAATTTGGTGGAACATCCGTGGGTAGCCCCGCGCGTATGAAAGCCCTGCTCGACATCATTAATCCTTCCGAAAGACAAATTGTTGTGCTTTCGGCAGTATCAGGCACTACCAACAGCCTGGTTGAAATTGGACAAGCTTATCTTACAGGCGATAAGAAGAAGGCCATTGAGCTGATCAATATCCTGAAAGATAAATATGAGTTGTTTATTAAGGAGTTATTTGCCGACGAAAAATTTTTAAAACAAGGTAAGGAAGTAATTGATTATCATTTTTCGGTACTCAGCAATCTGGCTAATGATCAGTTTACTCATATTGAAGATAAAGTAATACTGGCCCAGGGCGAACTCCTGTCGACCACTCTTTATCACGTTTATCTGAAAGAAATTGGCGTAGCGTCGGTTTTATTGCCCGCGCTTGATTTTATGAAGATAGATGAGGATAATGAGCCTATTGTAGATTATATTACCGAAAACATAAACCCATTACTGGATAAGCATCCGAATGTTAATCTGTTTATTACCCAGGGTTTTATTTGCCGCAACACTTTTGGCGAAATTGATAACCTGCGCCGCGGTGGCAGCGATTATACTGCCTCATTAATAGGAGCCGGTATACGCAGCGAAGAGGTACAGATATGGACAGATATTGACGGCATGCACAATAACGATCCGCGTATAGTGAAAGGCACACAGCCTATTGCCCAGTTATCATTTGATGAGGCTGCCGAGCTGGCTTACTTCGGTGCAAAAATATTACATCCTCAAAGTGTGTTCCCAGCTCAAAAATATAAGATCCCGGTTAGGTTGTTAAACACGATGGATCCGCAGGCTCCGGGTACCCTGATCACCAATACCAGCGAAAAGGACAAGATCAAATCCATAGCCGCTAAGGATGGTATTACCGCTATCAAAATACAATCAAGCCGCATGTTGCTGGCGCATGGTTTTTTACGCAAGGTGTTTGAAGTGTTTGAACGCTATAAAACTTCTATCGATATGATCACCACCTCAGAAGTGGGTGTATCATTAACCATCGATGATACCACCCATCTGGGCGAAATTACCAGAGAGCTTACCGTCTTTGGTTCGGTTGATCTGGATGTTAACCATACCATTATTTGTGTAGTGGGCGATTTTGGCGCCGAAAAACATGGCTACGCGGCACGTGTGCTGGAAGCTGTGAAACACATTCCGCTTAGGATGATATCATACGGCGGCAGTGATCATAACCTGTCATTACTGGTGAAAAATGAAGATAAGGTAGAAACTTTAAGAAGCCTGCATAACAGGTTGTTTTAACAAACAGCTTATAATTTAGAGCGCCAAAGTAAATAGGCTCCAACAAGGATAAAGACCACCGAGAGCCAGGCAAACATGACGAATGATTTTTTGGGGATTTTTCCCGCTTTATAATTTTTCCAGCTCATGGTAAGCCCAACGGCCATCATAATAACAAAACAAACAAAGAAAACCGGACTCATATTAACATGATTAGTACAGCCAATATAGATAAATTTAAAGATTTAGAAACCCCGTTTTACTATTACGACCTGGATGTTTTGCGCCAAACGCTTAATGCCTGTCGCGATGCCTCTGTAAAACATGGTTTTCATGTACATTATGCCATGAAGGCCAACTTTAACCCGCGCCTGCTTGATATTATACAATCATACGGTTTTGGTGCCGATTGTGTAAGCGGCAACGAGGTAAAGGCCGCCATTGAGCATGGTTTTGATAAAGGCAAAGTAGTATTTGCAGGTGTAGGTAAATCAGACAGAGAAATAAACCTGGCCCTTGATGCTGATATTTTTTGTTTCAATGTGGAGTCGGTACAGGAACTGCACATTATTAATGAGCTTGCCGCGGCTAAAAACAAAAAGGCAAACGTAGCCATCCGTATCAACCCAAATGTTGACGCGCATACGCACCACTTCATTACTACCGGCCTTGACGAAAACAAGTTTGGCATCAATATATGGCAATTGCCGGATGTGGCTGCTGCTTTGCGGCAATGCCCCAACCTGCAATTTTTAGGTATCCATTTTCATATAGGTTCTCAAATTACTGATCTGGAAGTGTACAAAAGTCTTTGTACCCGTATTAATGAAATGCAGGACTGGTTTACAGATCATGGCTTTGAGGTTAAGGTACTAAATGCCGGCGGCGGCCTGGGGGTTGATTATCATAATCCTGATAATGATATTGCCGATTTTGAAAACTACTTTCAGGTGTTTAAAAGCTTCCTGAACATCAAACCAGGGCAGGAGGTCCATTTTGAGCTCGGTCGTGCGTTGGTAGCGCAAAGCGCCGCGCTGATATCAAGGGTGTTGTACGTAAAAAACGGACTTAAAAAGAATTTCCTGATACTGGATGCTGGTATGACCGAACTGATACGCCCGATGCTTTACCAGGCGTACCACCAGATTGAGAATGTAACTCAAAACACAAAGTTAACAACTAATCTGAAATACGATGTTGTTGGACCGATATGTGAGAGTACCGACTGTTTCCAAAAAGATGTTGACCTGCCCGAATCATTCCGTGGTGATCTGATCGCGGTGCGTACCGCCGGAGCCTACGGCGAAGTTATGGCTTCCGGTTACAACCTGCGTGATATTGTAGGAAGTGTGTATTCCGAGTAATTAAAAATATTTTGTCATTGCGAGGAGGAACGACGAAGCAATCGCGAATTATGCGGATTCTCTTGTAAATTCTGCGATTGTCACGCTAAGCTCGCAATGACATATTTGACATTTATCGCAATAGCTCCCTAAAAAACTCACCCGTAAAATCCGGAGCAAAGTGTATCACGTTGGATAGCTTTTCAAACTCATGAGGTTCGTGTGTGGTAGTGATCACTACAGTGTTCATGCCCGCATTGGCCGCAGCTTCAACGCCCTTGGGTACATCTTCAAACACCAGGCAATCAGTAGGGGTAACGTTTAACAGTGTGGCAGCCTTTAAAAAGGTTTCCGGATGTGGTTTACTCAACACTACATCATCGGCGCTTACAATGGCCTTAAAATAATGCCTGATGTTCAGGTTATCCAACACAAAATCTATATTAAAAGGGATGGCTGCCGAGCCAATGGCCATAGGTATGCCTTGTTGATAAGTCGCCTCTAAAAAGTCATGCAAACCGGGTAAAAGAGCCAGGTAGGGCAAAAACTCCTGCTGATATTTTTGCTCTTTTTTAAATGATATATCAAGCAACTCCTCCATTGTAAATTTGTTTGGCCCAAACATGCGTACCAGTACTTCGGGGTTTTTACCGTACATCTCTTGTTTCACCTCATCCCAGGTAAAATTACCTCCAAGCTGATTATTCAATAGGGATTGCCATGCTTTGGTATGATAGGTCATATCATTGATCATGGTTCCGTTAAGGTCAAAAATGAAGCCCTTCATGTGTATAAGTTGTTTTGGGCAAACATACATTTTTTAAAAAGCTAATTGTCATTACAGTATATTCTTTTAGTAGAAATCAATTTGATTGTTTTGTTTACTATCTGTAATTCAAGTATTTGTGAAACATGGCAACGGTTAATTAGCGCCACAGGTTGGTGATTGCAAAATAATACGTACCTTGCGCACTTTAATAAATAAAATAATGCAAAAAGAAGGAACAGTAAAATTTTTCAATGAAACAAAAGGTTTTGGATTTATTACACCAATTGGTGGTGGTCAAGACATTTTTGTTCATTCAACAGGCCTGATCGATGAAATCCGTGAGAATGATAAAGTGGAGTTTGAAGTAGAAAACGGAAGAAAAGGTTTAAACGCGGTAAATGTAAAAGTTATTTAATTATAATATAATCATTAAACCTACCAGGCATCCACTTTAGTGGATGCCTTTTTTTATGTACTGAAAAATGGGCGGCCTAAAACTGGCATTGTTGTTGTTTGTTTAAATGCAGGTTAAATCATCTATATAAAAAACTCAAAATGAAAGATCAAGCAAAAATTGTAGCAGCACTTTTAGTTGGCGCAGCAGCAGGTGCAGCATTAGGTTTATTATTGGCTCCGGAAAAAGGTGGTGACCTGAGAGAAGACATTGCCGATTACATCAACGACCTTGTTGATACTGCTAAAAACAAAGCGCAATCAACCGCCAGCGATATAAAAGAGTATGGCAGCAGTGCTATTGACAAAGCTAAAGCAAGGTTTAGCGGTACTGTTAATGATCTGTATGATCGTGGTGAAGATGCCGTTGATACCGCGAAATCAAAGGTTAAAGACGCTGCCGATAGGGCAAAAGACTTAGGTGAGGATGCTGTGAATGAAGCAAAATCAAGAGTTAAAGGCACTGCAAACGACTGGAACAATTCTGTACAGAACGCATAATTTTTAGGACTATAATCATATAAACAATAAAACCCGGCTATTGCCGGATTTTATTGTTTAGTGAAGATTTTATTATTTAACCGTAAACTTATTGTTGCTCACATCAGCATCCATAAATATGCCGCCATCTAACAGGGCGGATTGTATGGTTTTAGCTGTTTTGAGATTTACACTTATTTGCTTTTGGTTTTTTTCCCAAACCCCTGGAGTTTGGTGTATGGTTTCGGTTGTACCATCGGTATAAGTTAATTTAATATCAAATGGCACGGCAAAGCCACCAATATTTTTAATAATGGCGGTGTAACCACCTTTAACTTTGGTTATATTTTGTAATGATAGGTCGATATAATAATTGGTGAAGAACCAATTGTTGAAGAACCAGCTAAGGTTACGACCAGCTACATTACTCATAGAGTTAAAATAATCCCACGGTATAGGGTGTTTACCATGCCAGCGATCCATATAACCATGTAAGGCTTTTTTAAACAGAGCGTCGCCCAGCATATCTTTCAGGGCAAAATAGCTTAATGACGGTTTGCCATAGGCATTGTTACCATAGCCGGCCCTTAATTCACTTGATGGGGTTATAACAGGCAGGTCTTCAGATGTTGATGCATCGTTTATCCAGCTTTCAACCCGGAAGCTTTTGTAAAGCTCGTCGGCTTTTTCCTGGCCAACTTCTGCTGCACCGATGAGGCGTTCAAAAGTAGTTGCCCAGCCTTCGTCCATAAAGGCATAACGGCTTTCGTTAATTCCCATATAAAAAGGGAAATAGGTATGAGCAATTTCATGATCCTGTACAAATTGCGAAAACCGGATATCTTCGGTATGGCTATCGTTCACCATCATCGGGTATTCCATATCGGCAAAACCCTGAAACGCGGTCATTTTAGGAAAAGGGTAGGGTACACCCGGCCAGTTACGGGAAAGCCAGCTTAATGAGTTACGCCCGTTTTGTACGGCATGATGAAAATCGGCAGCATTATCTAAAAACGCGGCCTGCATGCTGGCTCTGCGCTGGGTAGCATCGTCAACAATGGCGCTTGCCGCATCCCATACATAGTGGTCGCTTATGCCTACGGCCATATCACTAATGTTATTGGCCTTCCATATCCAGGTGTTAACATCATTTTGAGCAGTTACATTTTTGGAAGCCAGATCGGCCGCGGTAGCTATGTGAATAGTGGAGTCGCTGGTCATTGATGTCTGCAAACGTTTAGCATATTCGGGTTGTAAAACCTGATTGGTGTTTTGCAGCGTGCCGGTAGCCCAAACAATATAGTTTTTAGGCGCTTTTACCTGCAGGGTATAATCGTTAAAGTCGTTATAAAACTCTTGCGCGTCTAAGAAAGGAAACCTGTCCCAACCGTTATAATCGTCATACACAGATACCCTTGGATAGAAATAAGCCAAATAATAAGTAGTTGAATCAATCATGCCCTCGCGGCCGCTCTCAAGCGATATCTGAAAGTGCCAGGCAATGTTAAGCTTAACAGAGTCATGGGGCATAAGCGGCTTTGGCATGCTCACCATATAATTGGTTGTAGCCATAGCGCTGTTAACTTTTTTTGGCTGACCATTAATCAAAAAAGTATCAATTTGTATACCCGGTGTTAGGTAATTGGGCTGGGCGGTACCAGAGCGGGCCGCGCCTGGTTTATGAATGTTTAATATCAGCTTCATGTTAAGCCCTTTTAAAGTGTCGGGGCTATTGTTGATATAAGTGATTTGCTCGGTACCTTTAATATTGCGATCAGGTGGCATGGCGCTTATGGTAATATTATAACGGCCATAGTTTTGCCAATACTTTTTGCCGGGTGTACCATCTGCAGAGCGGGTTCCTTTTTTATAGGCGGCTTGTATATCGCGGGGCATATACAAATCCTGGGCTTGTACCTGCACCAGCATAAAGCAGGCCAGGGCGGTGAGAATAATAGATTTGATCATGTTTTTAGTTAATACAACTGCAAATTACTGTAAATGGATTGGAAATTAATAAGCGATTATCACGAATCTGAGGCTGTTTGTAGGCCGGAAAAAAATTACACTTTGGAGAAAGTTTTATGATTTCGTAACAAATTTGTAACAATGGAAAATTTGAGAAAAAATCTATTGCTTCTATGGGATATATTTTTTTACTTTGTTTAAGTTATTTTAATAGGGGTATTAAATAACTAATATTTAAGCCATTCGCGTAATGCGGATGGCTTTCTTTTTTAATAACTAATTATATAAGTTATTAATTTTCAGAAAGATACTCTTTTGATATTATTAAAAATAACTGATCATTATCAATAGACTCATCAAAACACTCGGTTAGTAATTGCCGGATATCATCATATTTTAACAGTTTTGCAACCATGATCAGCATCCGGCAGGAGGTAATGTTGATATGCTCTAATAGTTGAAGGTACATGATCAGGTCCATGTCGGTTAATATGGGCATGCTTTGTTTTTCATCGAGGCAAAATTCATCCCTGATAATTGATTTGATAGGGTTGCAGTTTTTGTCAGACGGAGTCTCGTTAATTAACAGATATATTTCTTCCATTCGCGTTATCTGTTTCTTGATATCGTCCCAAAATTCCTGAACGGCTTGTTGCAATGCCGTAAATGAGGCAAAACGTAACAGGTTTTCCAGATGAGTGTTCAAATAGCATTTGCCAAAATATAACCTGTTTAAATTGTGTACAAATACTTGTTTTAGTAGGTTGTTGTCTAATGGCTGAGGAGTAATATTGCCGGTGATGTTGCTCATGATCGTAAATGATAAGTAGCTGCTTGTAAAATAAATACATAACCTCAACTTAAAACAAACAGGAATGTTTTGATTTAAATGGTAAAAAAAAGGCATTTATTTTATTTATGAGCCGATACGAGGATATAAGCTAACTTTGCGCATTGACACAAACAACTATGAAATATAAATTAGGCGACTTTGTACGCTTTGTTGATGAAAAGATGGAGGGCTTTGTAACCCGGATCATTGATGACCAGATGATAGGCGTTACCGGCGAGGATGAATTTGAAATACCTGTGCTGGCCAGCAAGGTAACCACAGTGCATGGTTATGAAGCGCCGGGCTCAAAACCTAAAATTGCCGATGAGGCACCTGTAACTACAGGTGAGTTTGAAAAGAAAGGGATTTATGTAGGGGTTATCGCCGATGCCAAAGCTAATTCAGTAGTGCATTTTCATTTGGTGAATAATACTTCGTTCCATTTGCTTGCGGCGCTTAGTACCGAAAAGCAGCAGCTGTTTAAAGGTGAATTTGCCGATGTTGTAGGCCCAAAATCTACTATTAAAATTTATTCGGCACAGCTGGCTGATCTACAGGTATGGCCTAAGTTTATTTTCAACATTATATACAGCACCAAGCAAAATGTTGAACCACCTGCACCATTAGTGGTTCAGGAAAAATTTAAGGCCAAGGATTTTTCAACTTCTAAAAAAAGCATCCCATTATTGAGTGAACAAGGCTGGTTAATACGCCTTGATGAACCTGAAATGGTGATTGATGCTCAAAAACTAAAGGAAAGCTTTTTTAAATCGGCAGAAGAAAAAGTAGTACTTGATAAACCGGTTAGCGAGGTTGATCTGCACATTGAAAAGCTGCGCGATGACTACCAGTTTTTACAAAGTAGCGAGATACTGAACATTCAGCTTGCTCACTTTCATAAAGCGCTTGATGCCGCCATAGTACATCAACTGCCCGATATGGTATTTATACACGGTGCCGGTAATGGAACTTTACGGAACGAACTGCATAAGCTTTTAGGCAAACACCCCAAAGTACAAACCTTTATGGATGCCCGTAAAGAGAAGTTTGGCTACGGAGCTACCAAAGTCATATTCAAATAAAACAATAAACCCGGCCTTTACAGGCCGGGTTTATTGTTTTATCACTAATCGAATCATTAATTCTTTGTGTGAGAAATTCCAACCCGAGAGCTGATTTTATGAAACTTGCCAAGTATTGCAAAGTATTCATCCTCCATATAAATAGAATCAATGGTAAAGCCTTCAACAGAATAAATACTACATACAATATAATTGGCTTTTTTATTCACCGCAGAAAACTCTCGTTCGCCCAGAAAGCTATTAATGCCGAATAACCTGGGATTGTTATCATAAATAGTAATAAAACTCCGGCCAGTAAATAAAAAATTTTCTTATTCATTTTATTTATTTAGATTATCAACACGGTCATAAAACTCTTTTTGCAGTTTGAGGGTTTCCGTATCGGCCTTTATAGCTTTTAGCGCCTTAACAAAGCTGTCAATTTCATGCTCTGCGGTAAACTTACCTAACTCTGTAGTAGCCTTTGCACCTTCACCTGCATAGTGGTTAGGGTAGGCGGCATACCACCATATAGGAGTATAAACATTAGGTAAATTTAGGCGGTGCTGGTTGGCGCCTGATTGGGAGGCTGCCCGGTCCATCTTCATCAGATCGGGCCTATAATATAATAAGGTTGATGTTTCACCTTCACCAGCATGTTGGTCATCTTGAGGGTCAGATTTGTGCATTTTAAGATACTGTGCCGTAAATTCCTTATCGTTTTGAGGTGCGTAAAAGTATACCGCGTAATTATGCCTTTTATTAAGTAATGATTGCATAAAAAAGCGGATGAACTCAGGATTGCCGCCATGACCGTTCAGTATCACTATCTTATCAAAACCGTTACGGGCAATTTCATCGCAGGTAGCTTCCAGTAAATCCCATATTACCTTGCTTGGCAGCGCGAAGGTGCCGGGTTGATGCCGGGCCTCGTTTATTTGCCCGTAAAAATAATCAGGAAATACAACCGCGTATTCAGATTTTACTGCATGGGCAGCCCATTCCCGCACATGTATCAGGTCGGTACCTAACGGCGAGTGTGGGCCATGTTTTTCTAATATGCCAATTGGCAGAATGCAGGTTTTTGATGATTTTTCAAGAGCCTGAGGGAAATCTGAAGCAACAAGCTCGTCCCAGCGGGCTGGTAATTGTTGCGCATGGGCAAAACCCGAAAAGAGCAATGCCATTAATAAAAGCAAGTAAGGTTTCATTTTAAAATGATATTGGTTAAATAGATTGGATGTTGTATTGAAGTGGAATTTACAAAAATATTTAACGCAAAATATTGTCTGTGAGCAAGTAATGTGATTTTTACGATTGGCTATTTTAAATGGGGCAGCGCATAACAAAAAGCCGCTCCCTTTTTACCACCGTTTTCGGCCCATATGCGACCGCTCATTTTCTCTATAAAATCCTTACATATCATAAGTGCCACGCCTGCCCCTTTTTCCTTTTCATTGCTGTAGCGCATCTCGGATTTAAAATTAAATATCGATCCTATTTTTTCAGAAGATATACCTTCTCCCTCATCCTGTACACAAATAGTTGTTTCGCCAGGGTGCATGGCGGCTGATATGGATATAGTTGAATCTCTGGGCGAAAACTTGATAGCATTGTGTATAAAGTTACGATTGATAAATTGCAGCAATTCCTTATCCGCGTGAATAACTACATCATGATCAATAGTATTAATAAACTTAAGCTGATATTCTTCGGCTATCAGGTTAAAAGGCTTCAACGCTTCATCTACCAGATCTTTGAGGGATAGGGGCATTGGCTGGTAGTTAAAGCCAGAAAGCTGTTGTTTGATCCATTGCAATATATTTTCAAATATTTCAAGCGAAACGGTGGAAGAATGTTCCATAGCATCAACCAGGTCCATAAGTTCTTCGTGCGTAAATGAATCGGCCTCTTTTAAAACCGCTGCAAGCGTTTTTAAGGTGCCAATAGGCTGCCTGAAATCATGTGCCAGGATAGATACCAGGCGGTTATTAAATTCATGGTCAATCTCCAGTTTTTTATTACGCAGCACAACAGATCTGTTCAGCGCTTCAAGTGTTACGGTGTGCTTTTTCTTGAGGCGGTACAGCCGGTAAATAAATAATACGGCAACAGCGGTTATCATTAAAAGTATTCCCAATACAATGATCAGCATTTTCTTGGTCTGGCTCTTGATAATAACAGCTTCCAGTTGCTGGTCTTTTAAGGCGTAATCAATATAATCAAATCCGGAAGTGTTTGTAAACTGCTCTTCATCATCATATAGTTTTAGCAGCTTCTCGCTGTAAAATTGTACCTGGCTAAGGTTGTTTTGGGTGATATAAATGTCATACAGCTTTTTACCAAATACTTTTTGGTACATATGATAGCCTTTTAAGTCGGCAATACCGAGCCCTTGTTTATAATAGTCAATCGCTTTATTGGTATCACTATTATGATACAGCTCGCCCAGGCTCATGATAATATCCAGGCTAAAATAATTAAGGCCCATAGCTATAGCCTCGTCGGCGGCTTTTTGCAGCAGGCCGATGCCTTTATCCCGTTGGTTGTTTTTTAAATAAAGCAAGGCCTGTATTTCATCAACTTCCAATAATGAACGGTTGTCTTTGTAGTGGAGTGCTATTTGCCGGGCCTTATTCAAATAATTAACTGCAGAATCTTTTGGTACCTGATCAGGATACAAGAACAGATAATTGCAAAGTACCAATGACATGATGGAGTCACGTTGAATTTTATTACCCAGATTAATAGCCTTATTAAATATTTTGATCGCTTTTTTGTCCTCCTTGTTTTCATTAAAAACAAGCCCTATGTTCATTAGTGTTTGTACCACGTTTGATGAATCCTGCAAGGCTAAATAATGGTTATAGGCATCGTTATAATAACGGAGGGATAATTGCAAATTACCTTTCAGATCGTAAACTACGCCCAAAGTATTTAAAGCATCAGCAATACCCTGCTGATATTTTAACCTTTCGGCAATAGAGCGGGCGCGTTTGGCGCAGTAAAACGCGCTATCCACATTACTTTCATACATGAGTAAGCCAAGCCGGTTAAGGGCATCAACGTAATGAATACTATCAGTAATGTGGGGGAGGTCTTTCTTTATTTTGTTTATAGATATTGCCTGGCTGAACCCGCAGGTAAAAGCAAACATCAACAATATAAAAAAGACTAAAGTTTTCTTCATCAAGTAGCGCTTATATTAGAAACAGGTATAAAGATTAAACTTTAAGAACATAAGCGTTTGCGTTATACGAAATAAAAACATGCATAGTTTGGTTGGTGATAATAAAATGGATGATAATATTTCACAATTATTCGCCCCACGCGGTGATCATCAAATTTCTCGGGCCTCCGTAATCGCGGTGTTCACATAAGTATATGCCTTGCCAAATACCCAAGGCCGGCTTTCCGTTGCGGATCGGGATCATTACAGAACTGCCCAGTAATGCTGCTTTTAAATGAGCGGGCATATCATCAGGCCCTTCGTCGTCATGTAAATAATCCGGGTCATTTTCCGGTACGGCTTTACTGAAATAAGTTTCAAAATCATGCCTCACTGTTGGGTCAGCATTTTCATTTATAGTTAAAGAAGCCGAAGTATGCTGAATAAAAACCTGGAGTATACCGGTTTTAAGTTGACCAATTTGGGGCAGCGCGTAAACTACATCGGCAGTAATGAGGTGAAAACCTCGCCTTCTTTCTTTAAGCTGTAGCGCTTGCTGGTATATTTGCATTAATAATATGATATAAAATCCTTAGTAATAACAGGTAAGCTGTTGCATAATTAATCAAATAATAATTTCAGCAGCCACAACATCATTAGTTTATGTAAATCTATAATAATGATATTATAACTTATTAAAATAATGTAAAAAGTTAAAACTATTATCTAATTTAACTTATACGTTCAACTAATTAGAATACCTTTTTACTAATAGCATAAGAATTTTAGACTACAATTGTTGAAATTGATATAACTTTGTAATCAATACTGCAAGGTATACCAACCAATCATGAAACACGAAACATCAATGCAGGATCAGTACCCTGAACTTCCGGGCCTGGAAATTATTTATGGTATAGATGGTAAAAGGAACGAAGCCCGGGAAATTCAGGCTTTGCAGGATACCATTTATGTAATTGGAGGAAAATGGAAATTGCCTATTATTAACTCCATCTGCAACGGCAATAAGCGTTTCCGGGAAATTGAACGGAGCATACCCGGAATAACCACCAGGATGCTATCGCGCGAGTTGAAAGAGATGGAATTGAATAAGCTCATCAGCAGAACGGTACACCCTGGTCCGCCGGTTTTGGTGGAGTATGAATCAACCGATTATTGTAAAACGTTTGGCCCGCTTATTTTAACCATGATCAAATGGGGAATTGAGCACCGGGAAAAAATTAAACAGCGCTAAAATAAATACCTTTTGGGCTTTGCCATTTGCAAAGCCCGAGGTATTATATATATATTAATAGCTGGCTTGTCCGATCTCGAGACGGCTAATCTTACCTTCCGCATTAAGTGTGAATTTAAAATAGGTTTTAAAGTTTCCCCACTTATCGCTGTGAAATTTTCCATAAATGTTAAGGCTGTTATTCTCTACTTTATCTATACTGGTAAAGTGCTCATGGCCTAAGGCTTCTTCTGAAAAATTATTAAAGTTTATTTTATTCCCATCGTCAAAAAGTTCGGCATCATCAGTAAATAACGCAAACCATGCTTTTTTATCGCCGGCCTGGAATGCGTCTATCGCTTTCTTAACTATTGGGTTGGTTAATTTATCGGTATTCATAACGTTTATGTTTTGTATGGTTGAAGTAGGTGTCGCGTTAACTTGTCCGTTTGCTGATAATGTTATCAGCGAAGCATACACAAGGTAATGATTTAGCTTTTTCATATTTCTTGTTTTAGTAATGGATGCTGTAAGTATATGGCTATCAAATTCATCAGCAGGAAAGGCACTTCAATAGCAGCCCCTTTCAGATCTTTTATTGAAAGCTGCAGACAAATAATAAATAGTATGGTAATTGCCATGAGTAAATTGCCCCAGACAAAAGTTACCGGGAAAATGATAAGCGCCGAGCTTAACAAGGTAACAAGGCCGAATAAAAACAAGCCCTTGTGACTGAAATGCCATTTACCAAACATGATTAGCATTTCAGCTTTGCCGGTTACCATAGCCCAGCCTTGTTTAAATCCCATGTATACTATGAGTAATATAAGTATGGAACTTAGAATTTTGATTAACATGATATTTGCTTTGTTTTGATATAACAAAGGTCAGGTTTAATGCAATTTAAAAAGTATAGATATTAAAGCATTACATGTAAATTTCTAAGATGCGGTAGAGCCATGCTGCTTACGGTACAAAACAGGAGATATGTCCGTATATTTTTTAAAATAATTACTGAAATGGCTGGCCTCTGAAAACCCCAGTAGAAAAGCGATCTCTTTGATAGAGGTTGATGAATTTTGCAACAATGCCTTGGCTTCGGCAATGGTTTTTTCGGCTATCCAGGTGCCAATGGGTTTGCCAGTTTTACTCTTAATAACATTGCTTAGGTAGTTGGGATGCAGGTTTAGTTCGTCTGCATAATCCTGAACCCTGAAAACCTGATGCGCCTTGCCGCTGCTTAGGTTGCGGTAGTGCTGCTCAAGCATGCGCCTGAAGGTTTTAACAATTTGCGAGCTCCGGTTACCCTCGTAAATAGGGTTGTAGTCTTTCCAGAAGTATTCTTTGATTTTTAATAAAAGCACTACAAATAAGTTACCTATAAGCCTGTTACGGTAAGGGCTTTTTGAAATATACTCCCTGTTTATTTGAAGATATAGCTGCTCAAATTCAAAAAAAGCATCGGGCGATAATATCCTTGGGTGCACGGTTTCGGCCAGCAAAAAAGGAAACTCCTCAAAAACATCAGGATGGACATTTTCTTTTAAAAATGATTCACTGAGCGTGATGAGGTATACTTCCTTTATCTCAAACCATTCGTGCGATTTATAATGGCCCGGGTTAGTAAAATATATGGTACCCGGACAGGTTTCAAAGTTCAGATCATCAGTAGTGTATTTTCCACGTCCATCCTTTACAAATACGAAAGAAAAGAAATTGGGCCTGAACAACGGCGATTTAAAAGGTAGCTCCAGATGGATATCTTTTAAATTATGAATGGTGAAATCTGTTTTCTCGTCAATGCCCTCTGTTGGTAAACCAAAGTGCATGTATTGTTTTAGTAATGTATTGAAAACGAGTTTTTTTTCTGGTTCTTTCATTGAGCAGGGACGTATGCATAAATATAATTCACGCGGGAATAAAATTAACAACAAATTTGAATATTCAGCTTATGGGCCGGTTATTAAAGCGGTTTGAGATTTAGCAGCCGGATTGATTTTTTATCTTTGCCGCCGCAAACGGCAATAGTAAGGCGCTGTTGTTTAATATAGGTGTATAACCCCTCATCGATGAAGGCTGAACTTAAACTCTTTGATTTTTCTCAGAAAATAGACTATAAAAACGAGATCCTGGCAGGGTTAACCGTGGCCATGACCATGATGCCCGAATCATTATCGTTTGCCATACTGGGTGGTTTCCCGCCTTTGGTTGGTTTATATGCGGCTTTTATTATGGGTTTGGTAACCTCAGTATTTGGCGGCAGGCCCGGCCTGGTTTCGGGTGGGGCAGGAGCTACGGTGGTAGTTTTAATAGCACTCATGAAATCGCACGGTATCGATTATGTTTTCGCGACGGTGGCACTGGCCGGTGTTATACAAATGCTGATAGGTGTTTTTAAGTTAGGCAAGTTTATTAGCCTGGTACCGCGCCCGGTGATGTATGGCTTTGTTAATGGGTTGGCTATTATTATTTTCATGGCCCAGTTGGAGCAATTTAAAACCGTTGTTAATGGCAATACAGTTTGGCTTAGCGGTCAGCCGCTTATTATGATGGCCGGGCTTGTGGCTTTAACCATAGCTATAGTATTGGTATTTCCACGTTTTACCAAAGCAGTACCGCCATCATTGGCAGCTATTATAGTGGTGTTTATATTGGTGCTCGGCTTTAGTCTGCATACCAAAACCGTAGGCGATATTGCCGCGGTTAGTGGTGGTTTTCCACCGTTTCATGTACCACATGTACCCTTTAATATGAACACGTTAGAGATCATATTTCCATACGCCCTCATTATGGCCGGTGTTGGCCTCACAGAAGGTTTGCTCACTCTAAACCTGGTTGATGAAATGACCGCTACCCGCGGCAACAGCAACCGTGAGTGCATTGCCCAGGGCAGCGCCAATATTTTAAACGGATTTTTCTTTGGCATGGGAGGCTGTCCTATGATAGCTCAAACGCTTGTAAACTTATCAGCAGGGGCAAGGGCCAGGCTATCGGGTATTATTGCGTCGTTAACTATACTCATGATCATATTATTTGGAGCTCCGGTTATTGAGCGCCTGCCAATGGCGGCATTAACAGGGGTAATGATCATGGTGGCCATAAGCACATTTGAGTGGGTTAGTTTCAAGATCATTAATAAAATGCCCCGGCAGGATGTGTTTGTGGGTATGCTGGTGGCTTTAATAACCGTTTGGCTGCATAACCTGGCACTGGCTGTACTGATCGGTGTTATTATTTCGGCGCTGGTATTTGCCTGGGAAAGTGCCAAACGTATAAGAGCACGTAAGTATATTGATGACCACGGGGTAAAACATTATGAAATTTATGGCCCGTTGTTTTTTGGATCGGTAGCTACCTTTCATGAAAAATTTGATGTGCTGAACGACCCGGCCGAAGTGATCATTGACTTTAAAGACAGCCGTGTTGCTGACATGTCGGGCATAGAAGCGCTGAGCAAACTCACCGGGCGTTATAAACAGGCGGGCAAAAAGCTTATCCTGAAACATCTGAGCAATGATAGCATTTTGATGCTTAAAAATGCCGGAGATGTTATTCAAGTAAATATTATGGAGACTGCTATTGGTAACAACAGTACTGTTGATGAATAATAGACTGATTTACTCTAAAATCGGTTTTAACCTTACTGACCGGAAACGTACGCTTGCTGTATCGAAACTGAACGGGTGAGCATAGTTAATTGGTGTAATTAATTGTATTTCAATTTGTTGTAAGCGTGGCATTTGCTTTGATGCAATATAGTGCAAGCAGGGAGGTACGCATGAAACACCACAAACAATTAGAGCGACGCACGTTTACACAAGACCGTTTTGATATACTTATAAAACGCCAAAAAAGCGGCAAGGCTACCTTTAATGAACTCACAGAGCTTGATGAAATTGTAAACCGCGATCCCGCCATACGTGAAAGCATATTGGAAGAGATGCAAGCTGTTAATGACCCTCCGGATCTGCAAAAGCCGGATGATACTTTAAGTGCCCCGCCAATAAAAAGATTGACCCTGCTTGATAAGGTCATCTCATTCATTAGCCGCTTATTCATGGCAACTGACAACTCCGGTTTAAACCAGGCGATACTTAGTTAATTGTAAGCGATAATTTTTCAATCTTAATATACCTTTATTAGCATAGGTGAACTTAAACATCCGTATAATTATTATTTTTGGGATGTTTACATATAGCACAGCAATAACTAATGAAGGAAGTTTTTTCAAGAGCCGGAGAATATCTACTTAGAATACAAAATACCGAAGCCGCAGAACTGAGCAAACCTGTTCAGTTTGATGAGTATACCATTATTTTTATTCCGGAAGGAAAAGGGGTATACCATGCCGATTTTGGTGTATTTAATTATACCGGCCCGGTTATGCTTTTTTCAACTCCCTTGCAGGTTATTTATATTGAACATACCGGAGATGCGCCAATAAGCATGCTGCAGTTTCATTCCGATTTTTACTGTATAGAATATCACCGGGCCGAAGTAGCTTGCAACGGCCTGTTGTTTAACAATATTTACCTGCAGCCTTGTATCAAACTAAGCTGTACCGATACTGATGTATTCGCGCATCTTTTAAGTGATATAGCTAATGAGTTTGAACAGCCATCACCTTCAGAAATTGTATTGCGTTCCTATCTACAGCTTTTTTTAGCAAAATCAAGCAATATAAAGGTGAAATTTATTGAAGCTCCTGAGGCAATAAAGGATAAAGACGAGCAGATGGAACAGTTCAGACAGCTTTTAGATCAGCATTACCTTACACTGCATAAACCAAATGATTACGCGCAGTTGTTGGCCATGTCGCCCAATAATTTTACCAAACGCTGTACCCGTTACTTTAAAAAAACGCCATCGCAGCTTATTCAGGAACGTTTGATACTGGAAGCTAAAAAACGGCTGCATTTAACCCGTCAAAGTATTAAGGAAGTAGCCTACGCGCTAAAATTTCAGGACGAGTTTTATTTCAGCCGCTTCTTTAAAAAGATCACCCAGGTATCCCCGCAAACCTTTCGCGATAAAACGGGGATATCCATCGTGGCAGATTTGTCCAAGGCATAGCCTTTATTGTCCATGTTGTAGCATTGAATACTGATATACATTTGTATAAGAAATTTATATCATGAAAAATTCAATCATCAATAGCATTGCAAACCTCGACCAATTTGGCCGTAAAGTTACCCGTTTCGGAATCGTAGTCGTATTCTTTTGGATAGGCGCACTTAAATTTTTTACTTATGAGGCTGATGGCATTGTGCCCTTTGTAGCCAATAGCCCTTTCATGTCATTCTTTTATACTCACCCCGCACCTGAGTACAAAAAACACATGAATAAAGAAGGCGAGCTGATCGCTGCCAATCACCAATGGAATGTTGAAAATAATACTTACGGTTTTTCAAAAGCCCTGGGTGTTTTCCTGGTTACCCTGTCTGTTTTTGTTGCTTTATATAAAGTAGCGCCAATACCCAGTATGATAGCCAGTTTCCTTATCGGTTTGGTTACCATTGGTACACTATCGTTCCTGATTACTACGCCCGAAAGCTGGGTGCCGCATTTAACAGATACTGATTTTGGGTTCCCATATTTATCTGGCCGTGGCCGTCTGGTAATTAAGGATTTAGCCATACTTGGCGGTACCATCATCACCATGAGCGAAACCGCAAGGCTTTACCTGAGCCGTCAAAAAAGCAAATAATCTATCTATAAAACCTATAAAACATAATAATACAATGAAAACAATACAAGTGCCTGTCAGAGAACAGGTAAGTGAAGAATCACAAGCTATATTTGATCAATATCAAAAACGTTTAGGCAAAGTACCAAACCTGTATGCTACTATCGGTTATTCCGGAAACGCGTTAAAAGGATTTGTTGATTTTGAAGCAGCGTTTAACAGAGGCGTATTTTCAGCAAAAGAGCGTGAAGCTATTGCCTTGGTTGTGTCAGAATTAAATGGTTGTGAATACTGTTTAGCAGGTCATACAGTGGCCGCTATAAAAAATGGTTTTACCAAAGAAGAAACTTTAGATTTGAGAAGAGGTAAAATCAACAACCCTAAACTGGATGCTTTATTGCAATTAGCTACATCAATAACCGTAAATAAAGGCCATGCTGATGAAAAAGCATTAGATGATTTTTATGCCGCGGGTTATAATGAAGCTGCCGTAATGGAGTTGATAGGTTTAATTACCGTAAGGATATTTACCAATTATGTTTATGCCTTATCTGGCATCCCGGTTGATTTTCCATTAGCAGAACCATTGAGTTAATTATAATTATATGTTGAACAAAAAGCAGAGCAGCAGCTTGAAAACCGCTGATGAGAGTGATAGGCGAGGTTTTATTAAACAGGTTGCTGCCGCCTGCTTTTTTAGTATTTTACCCTTTAAAAACATGATCATGATTAATCCCGTAGGAATTACCGTTCGTAAGAGTCAATACAGCGTAAAGGAAACAATTGATAGGCTGCAGGCGGCTTTGGAACATAATGGTGTAACCATATATTCCCGTATAGATCAGCAGGACGAATTAAAAAAAGCCGGACAGGTTATAGCCCCCTTAGAGTTTATCATGTTTGGTAATCCTAAAGCCGGTGGCCCTGTAATGGTCGAAAATCCTTTGGCCGCGCTTGAGCTGCCTTTAAAGGTTATAGCATGGCAAGATGAGCAACAGGCAGTACATATTGCTTATAACGATGTTGCTTATATCAAAAACAGGTATGCGTTATCTGCAGATGTATCAGCGCCTTTAAATTTGGATGGCCTGATATCTAAATTATTCTCCTAAATAATTTCGACTGCCATCAATGCTTTTTTTTATTGCAGGGATATAAGTTATCTTGCTCCAAAAAACATCACATGGCCGATTATAAACTGGAGGCAGCAAAAGCTGCGTTTAAATTCATCAAAGCAAATCAAACAATAGGGTTTGGGGCAGGTACTACGGTATTTCACCTGGTTGATATGATCAGGCAGGATCCGGGCCTGGCACAGGCCCTTGTTTTTGTATCATCCTCATTTAAAACAAATGCTTACCTGCAGCAGCATGGGCTGAATGTCAAGTCATCGGGCATAATAAAGCACCTTGATATTTATTTTGATGGCTGCGATCAGTTTGATCAGGAATTAACCGCTTTGAAAAGTGGTGGTGGCATCCATACATCCGAAAAAATATTAGCCTCAATGGCCGCCGAATTTGTTTTAATGGGCGATGAAACCAAGATGGTGCCCCAGTTAAATATTACCTATCCGCTGGTGATCGAGATACTGCCTCAGGCATTGCAAATAGTGCTTGAGCGTATTAAGTCTGCGTTTCGGGATGCAACCATCACATTAAGAATGAGCAATCAGAAAGACGGAGCCGTGATATCTGAAAACGGTAATCTGCTTGCCGATATTCAGTTTGGTACATTACCACAATGGCAGCAGATAAATACGCAGATAAAAATGATCCCGGGCGTAGTGGAACATTCCCTGTTTTATCAAATGGCTACCAAAGCGGTAATTGCCGGCGAAAATGGTATACAGATCATCACCCCGAAACGCGCAAACAGTTAAAAAAGTACATACGTAAAACTACGTATACTAATGCCGTAAATGCCGAAGTGTTATTCCGTAATATCCCTATCGGCATTTTTAGTTAGGCCTTGTATTTTTGGGTATATAAAAAGGTGCTATATCTCCTTTGGGGGAAGGAGATAAGATAAATAAGTTATATATTAGGGATATTAACTTATAAACAGCCGTATACAGCAATGTAACGGCTGTTTTCTTATTCATAGATTTTTACAGAAAAGTTTGTTGGTATTTTATTTGGCTCATTAACAGTAGTTTAATGTAAAAATACATTGGTGTTTGTATGTTAATTGCTAAAAATATTAGTAATTTAGCATCGTTTATAGCAAGCAACATGACAAACCCCGCCGACCGTCGTTTTATATCGCACCTTGACCTCGATACCTTTTTTGTGAGTGTGGCCCGGTTGGATAACAGCAAGCTGGCAGGCAAGCCTGTAATTGTTGGCGGGCTCAGCGATAGGGGCATAGTGGCTTCCTGTAGTTATGAAACCCGGGCTTTTGGCGTACATACGGCCATGCCTATGAAAATAGCACGACGGCTTTGCCCCGCTGCCGAAATTGTAAACGGAGACCCTGACCGCTACAGTCAGCTTTCGCGTGATGTTACCGAAATCATCCGTGAGCAGGTACCTTTGTATGAAAAAGCCAGTATTGATGAGTTTTATGCCGACCTCACCGGTATGGACAGGTACTTTGGCTGTAGTTTGTTTATGAGCGAACTAAAGCAGCGTATCACCAAACAAACCGGGCTGCCTATATCATATGCGCTGGCTTCCAATAAATTATTATCAAAGGTCGCCACTGATGAAAGCAAGCCCAATGGCCAGGCAGTAGTTGATTTTGGCACCGAGCGCGAATATCTGGCACCCCTGGTGGTGAGGAAACTGCCGGGCGTTGGCGAAAAGACTTCATCACTTTTGCGGCAGATGGGGGTAAGCACCATCCGTATTTTAAGTGAGATACCACTGCCTATGATGCAGAGCCGCTTTGGTAAACAGGGTGTCGAAATGCACCGCCGTTCGCATGGTATTGATGAGAGCCCGGTGGTGCCCTATTCTGAGCAAAAAAGTATAGGTACTGAGGAAACATTTGAGAATGATACCATCGACATACAGTTTTTGCACCGTGAATTGGTTCGGATGACAGAAAAGCTGAGCTTTCAGCTCCGTCAACAAAAAAAGTTATGCGGCTGCGTAACCATTAAGTTGCGCTACGCAGATTTTAATACCGAAGTACGGCAAACGGTTATTGGCTACACTTCGTCTGATGATTTGCTGCTAAAAACGGCTAAAGAACTTTTTAAAAAGATATATGACCGTCGTCAATTAGTACGCCTTTTGGGTGTGCGGCTGAGCCACTTGGTACAGGGGCAATACCAGATAGACTTGTTCAGCGATACGGTAGAGAACATTCGCCTTTACCAGGCTATGGATCATATCCGCAGCCGCTTTGGCGAAAACGCGGTACACCGTTCCATTGCCCTGCAGTTAAATGATATCGAGAAAAAAGGCTATGTATCTAAACTGTAAAACATATTTCAGTTACCGCTACGGCACGTATGGCACCGAGGAACTGGTAAAGCAGGCCAAGGCTATGGGCCTGAAGGCATTGGCGCTAACCAATATCAATGGTTCGCCCGATGCCTGGGACTTTGTACATTTCTGTCGTGATACCAAGCATGGCGCGCCAATAAACGCCATATTAGGTAACGAGATCAGGAACGGCAGTCACTTTTGCTACCTGCTGATAGCCCGAAACAACGCCGGCATCATGGAAATAAATCGCTTTATTTCCGAACATAAAATGGAGGATAAGTTATTTCCCGAACGCCCGGTATTTAGTAATGAGGTTTTTATCATTTATCCCTTAGGCCGGTTGCATCCCCGGGAGCTACTCAGTAATGAGCTTATCGGCGTGAAAATAGCCGACATCAATAAGTTGTACAATGTGCCGGTAAAGGAATACCCGCAAAAATTTATGATCCGCCAGCCGGTTACCTTTCAAAGCAAAAAATATTTTAACCTGCACCGGTTGCTGAGGGCTATCGATCTGAATACGTTGCTATCTAAACTAAGTCCTGAGGATACGGCATCATCCGATGAAATGTTTGTGCCCGAAGCAGTGCTCGAAGCTAAATTTGTTGAATTCCCGGAGATCATTAATCGTACCCGGCAATTGATGGCGGCCTGCGGTACAGATATGGTTATCGACCCAAATTCTGATAAAAACAAGCAGGTTTGCGGCGCTTCATTAGAAGAAGATCGTTTAAAACTGGAAGAGCTGGCCTTAAAAGGTATGCGTGAACGTTATCCGGATGATCCGGTGATTCTGGAGCGGGTACAAAAGGAATTAAAGGTGGTTAATGACCTTAAATTCAACGCCTACTTTTTAATTGTTTGGGATGTAGTAAACTTTGCCCGCGAAAAAGGTTTTTATTATGTGGGCCGCGGAAGTGGGGCCAATTCCATCATCGCGTATAATCTGAAAATAACCGATGTTGACCCTATTGAACTTGATCTGTATTTTGAACGTTTCCTGAACAAGTTCCGCACCTCGCCCCCCGATTTTGACATGGATTTTAGCCATAAAGACCGGAATGAGATCATCAGCTACATTTTTGAAAAGTACGGTAAAGATCATGTGGCCTTACTGGGTATGCACAGCACATTTCAAAAGCGTGCCGCCATCCGCGAACTGGGCAAGGTACTGGGCCTGCCCAAAGAGGAAATAGACCTACTGGTTAAAAACAAAAACGCCACTTTTAAAGAGGATAGTATACAAAAGGTGATACTGAAGTATGCCAATTTGATGAAGGATTTTCCGAACCATTTGAGCATACATGCCGGTGGTATGCTGATATCTGAAGAACCCATCCATCAGTATACCGCCCTGGAGCTGCCTCCCAAAGGTTTCCCTACCTCGCAGATAGATATGTTTGAGGCCGAGCGGGTTGGCCTCATTAAACTGGATATCCTGAGTCAACGTGGCCTGGGTCATATTAAGGATACCATAAAACTGGTTAAGCAAAATAAGGGTTTTGATATAGATATAACCAAAGTTGAAGATTTTATGGCCGACCCAAAAGTGGCCGATCAGATACGCCGGGCCGATACCATAGGCTGTTTTTATATAGAAAGCCCGGCCATGCGCCAGCTGCTCATGAAACTCAAATGCGATGAATACATAACTTTGGTAGCGGCCAGTTCTATCATCAGGCCGGGGGTATCGCAATCTGGTATGATGAAGGCTTATATCTACAATTATCATCATCCTACAGAGGTGCAATACCTGCACCCCAAAATGGAGGAGCTGCTGAAAGAGACTTTCGGTATTATGGTTTATCAGGAAGATGTGATCAAGATAGCGCACCACTTTGGTGGTCTGGATATGGCTGAGGCTGATATATTGCGCAGAGCCATGTCGGGCAAGTACCGCGGTAACGAAGAAATGATCCGGATTGAAGGTAAGTTTTTCAGTAACTGTGCCGAAAAGGGTTATCCATACCATATCAGCAGGGAGGTCTGGCGGCAGATAGCCAGTTTCAGCGGATACTCGTTCAGTAAGGCACACTCGGCAAGTTTCGCGGTAGAGAGTTATCAGAGTTTGTATCTTAAAACCTATTTCCCGATGGAGTTCATGGTGGGGGTTATCAATAATTTCGGCGGTTTTTACCGTACCCCGTTTTACTTTCATGAGTTAAGAAAGGCAGGGGCAAAGCTGCATGCTCCTTGTGTAAACCAAAGCGATACTTATACCAATATTAAAGGCACCGATGTGTATGTAGGCCTGGTGCATATTGAACGGCTGACTGCCACCTTGCTGGAATGTATGATTACCGAGCGCCACCATAATGGCCCTTACCTGAGTATGGAAGATTTTATGGAACGCACCCAGCCCGGTATGGAGCAGCTGAATATACTGATACGGATAGGCGCGCTGCGTTTTACCGGTATAAGTAAGCAAGAACTACTGTGGAGGGCCAACTTTTTTCAGAAACAACAGCAGGAGCAGCCGGTTGCTATCACTTCTCTTTTTAATACCCCCACGACTGATTTTAAATTGCCGCAGCTAAGCGCCCGGCCCCTGCAGGATGCCTTTGATGAGATTGAGGTACTGGGTTTCGCACTTACCGATACTTTCCCGATGGTTGACGACGACCAGCGGGGGCTTACCTATGTAAAAGATCTGCCTGCTAAACTGGGTGAAACAGTAACCATGCTTGGTCAACTGGTAACTATCAAGGAGTCGGGCACAGTTAAGCGCGAGATCATGAATTTTGGTACTTTCCTTGACCCACACGGTGATTGGCTGGATACCGTTCACTGGCCCGAATCATTGAAACGCTATACCTTTCAGGGCAGTGGATTTTATCGCCTTACAGGTAAGGTGGTTGAAGAGTTTGGCGTATACGCCGTTGAGGTATGGAAAATGCATAAAATAGGCTTCAAAGCAGAAATGTTGCAATGGGTGTAATTGACTGTGATATTTTATAAAATTTCAGTTAGTTTTATAACTCCAATCATTAACCAACACCTATAACTATGACCATTTGTACAAGTGCCCGAAAAATTGCCGCGCTGTTTATTGTAGTTTGTACCCTTTGTTTTAATTTTTATTCAGGCAAGGCACAAAGTCCTAAACCTAAATTTAAGGTGATAGCCTTTTATACCGGCCGTGAAGATAAGGCGCATATCAGTTTTATGCATGAGGCCAACAGGTGGTTTCCGGCGATGGCCAAAAAGTATAATTTCACTTACGACTCCACCAAAAATTGGAGCAACATGACGCCTGAGTTTTTGGCTAAATACCAGGTGGTAATATTTTTAGATACTCGCCCCGATGATCCTGCGCAAAGAAGCGCGTTTGAGCAATACATGAAAAAAGGCGGCGCATGGATGGGGTTCCATTTTTCGGCCTTCGCACTTACGCCGTCAGCTTATCCGCAAAACTGGGATTGGTATCATGATGAGTTCCTGGGCGCCGGGCAATATAAAAGCAATACATGGCACCCTACATCGGCAGTTTTAAGGGTTGAGGATGCCAGCCATCCCGTAACTAAAGGCTTGCCGGTAACTTTTAAGGCATCGCCAAATGAATGGTACCGTTGGGAACGCGATTTGCGTACCAACCCGGATATTAAAATATTGCTGTCGATAGATTCAACCAGTTTTCCGTTGGGTACTGGCCCTAAGCAGAGCGAGATCTGGCATAGCGGCTACTACCCGGTAGTATGGACAAACAAAAAATACCACATGGTTTACTTTAACATGGGGCATAACGACATGGATTATGATGGTGGAACCAATAAAGAGCTATCGCAAACATTTGATAACGAAATTCAGGATAAACTAATCATGAACACGCTGCTATGGCTCGGAACAGGTAAGGAATAAGTTTTCGGAGACTATTTTCTTTAAGCGTTCATTTTTTCAAAATTTACATTCCCTCAAGGATAGGCATTACCAGGGGTTTTACCTTTGGCAATTACCGCTCATCTATGAAAAAATTAAAAGAATTGTTTAACCAGGTAAAGGAATCTGCCAGCGACCAGGATATAACCGATCTGCTTTGGCAGCTCATTTGCTACTCACCAAAGTTTCCATTGAGGCTGCAACAGCAACAATTGCTGGATGAAGCCAGGCCGTTTACGCTGGACGTTGAAGATCCGCATTTTAGCCACTCGGTGTTAAAATTCAATGGTTTTATTTGGGGCGAGGGAAAACGTAAAGTGATGATCACTCACGGTTGGGGCTCTAAAGCCGCTGATTTTTCTGATATGATCTCGGCATTGCGATCCATTGATGATACACAGGTCATAGCTTTTGATGCCCCGGGAAATGGCAGCTCAGAGGGTGAATTGTCAAACCTGCTGCTTTTTACCAAAGCTGCGGAAGCTGTCATGAATACTTATGGCGTACCCGATGTATTAATTGGTCATTCGCTGGGGGCGATGGCCAATGTTATGGCCCTTAAACAAACAGAATCAAAGCCTTTATTGCAAATAAGCATAGCGCCGTTGATAAGGTTAAAGGAAAATTTTATAGCTACCATGACTTCTGCCGAAGCTTCGCAGGCAGCACAGGATACTTTTTTCGAAAACTTTGAATCATTATTTGAACTTCAGGCATCCATGTTTAATCTTAACGGATTGTATGCTGCTGATAATAATATCGAGCACTGGCTGGCCTATGACCGTGAGGATAAAATAGCGCCTTATACTTACCTGCAGGAGTTTTTAGTTTCCCAACCCGGCATCCAAACACGGGAATATGAAGGTGTAGGTCACGAGCGTATTATTAAAGATGCAGAGCTTATTGAACAGGTGGTGGGGTTGGTAAGGCTGTAAAATAAAGCTTGGAACCGTGCTGCTACGAGATACGCTGCACTAATCCTGCGGTAGTGAAAAATTTACTATTAAACCCCATCGGGGGAACCTGTTGCTATAAACAGGTTCCCCCGATGGGGTTTAAATTCGCAATATAATTCTTTATTTCTTCACATTACCTCATTCTGTACCCCTGAATAATACTTAAGTTCAATAAGATCATGAGGTAAAGCTTTGGTATTCCAGGCCTGGTGTATGGCAAGGGCAGTACCTACGGCTGTAGCCTGTGCCATTGATGCCGCGTAAACTTCCAGATAAGGGAACGCGAAAGCCAACAGGTGCATAAATACCGTATTTTTACTAAAGCCACCATCAACAAAAATGCGCTGTATTTTACAGCCCCGCAGTACATACCCGGTTGATATTACCTGTTGCTGAACAATATCTATCATCAGTTGGTGATAGGCTTCGGTATCAGTAGCAAAATCGGCCAGGTTGCGTTGTTCAAAAACAGATTGTTGTAAAGATCCTTCCTGTTGCTTGGGCTGCAAGGTGGTTTGCGCTTGTAAGCGGGAAGCTATAACCGGGTCAAAATTAATGGATCGGTACTTGATCGGATCCTGGTTAAAATGAGCGCCAATACGTTTGATCTGCTGTTCATACTCATACCCGGTAAACAACCGCGATGCCTTCACCGTATTGCCTTTATACTGTAAATAATTAAGACAATCGTTCTTTAATTCTTCCTCGGTAAGCGGGTTCTGGTTAAAAGGGTTCAAGCTGATAGACCATGTACCTGTTGATATCAGCACAAAAGGCATATGGAAACTCACCAGATAGGGTATAAGTGCTGCCGAACTATCATGCAGACCAATACCCACACTATAAGTGCTCCCCGGAAATACCGATGGCAACACACTATCCGCAGGTTTAAGCGGAGCCATTTTGGGCAGTATACCTTCGCGGCTTACCCAGTCATGGTATTTGTTGCTATTAAAATTCCACAGGGCGGTGTGGCAACCAATGCTGGTTAGATCGGTTACCATTTGGCCGCTCAGTAAGTAGCTCATGTACTGCGGTAAATGCAGCGCGTATTTTATTTTTTTGAACACCTTAGACTGCTGATGTTTAAGCCGGTAAAGCTGAAGTCCTGAGTTAAGGTTACCCAAAGCGGGCGAGGCGGTTTCATGAGCAAACCGGGCTTCGTCGCCATAGTTTTCATAAAACTGCCTGCCTAACTCGGGCGGATATGGTTTAAGGTAATTATACAAAGGAGTTAATGGCCTGCCATCTTCATCAACATAGACAAAGCTGGCTCCATAGGTTGAAAAGTTAACCGCTTTTAGGTCAAACTCTTTATGTTTGAATATTTCCCTCAGCGAATCAAATACCGATAGCCTCAGGCTGTCGAGGTTTTCGCAAGGGTCGCCATCCTCGTCGTGGGTTTCCGTAAAGCGTGCTGTGCGTTCAAAAACTATTTTGTAGTTCTCGTCAAAAAGAAACAGCTTCTTATTGGTTTTACCCACATCAAAAATAGCTATAACAGGTATTTGCTCCATAGTTTATAAGCCGGTTGATACTGCCAGCGCTCCACGTTCATCAATCAATTGTTGGCGTATGGCTTGTTGCCTGTATACGGCCAATGGGTCTAACGCGCCGCCGTTTCTTAAACGGGCCTCGGCCAATAAAGGGCGAACATCGGTGCGGTAGGCTTGCTGTAAAATTTCCTGTGCCAGTACCACATCATTGTTTTGCTGTGCCTGTACTAAAGCAGGCTGATCAACCAATAAAGCCTGCGCGTACGCAATTTTAATAGCCTCTACAGATTGTATCAAGTCTTCAACAGGATCTTTAATATTGTGCGATGCATCAATCATCCAGCCTATGCCGGTAGCATGGTTAAGTCCGCGGGCATCCATACCTTCAACCAGTTCGTTAAATATCAGGAACAGTTGATATGGGTTAATGCTACCAACGGTAAGGTCGTCATCACCATATTTTGAATCATTAAAGTGGAAACCGGCCAGTTTGCCTTCCATTAATAATAAGGAAACAATTTGTTCGATGTTGGCACCCTGTAAGTGGTGGCCCAGATCAACCAGTGTTTGTGCCTTGTTACCTAATTTAGATGCCAACAAGTATGACTGGCCCCAATCGCCAATGGTGGTTGAATAAAAGTTAGGCTCGTAAGGTTTGTATTCTATCCAAACCTTCCAGTCGGCAGGCAGGGCATCATAAATTTCCTGTAAGCTCTCCAATGTACGCTCAAATGCTCCGCGCATGTTAAGCTGGCCAGGGAAGTTTGACCCATCGGAAAGCCAAACCGACAAAGCTTTTGAATTGAGTTCCACACCGTAGTTAATTACCTCAATGTTGTGCTCCACAGCCTGTCTGCGAACAGCCTTATCTACATGGTGTAATGAGCCATGCTTATAGCTGTGCTGCTGGCCGGGCTGATCCTGAAAGGTGTTAGAGTTAACAGCATCAAAGTGCAGGCCATACTGTGCAGCCAAAGCTTTAATGCTCGAGGCGTTCTCCGGGATATCCCAGGGGATGTGCAATGAAATAGAATTACTGCTCCTGTTTAAGGCGTGGATCAAACCTACATCCTCAATTTTTTCTTCAAGGCTACGTGGTTCGCCGCCGCCGCTAAAACGGCCGAAGCGTGTGCCACCAGTGCCTAAAGCCCAGCTGGGTATAGCTATATTAAAAGCTGATATCTTTTGGATAAGCGTATCCAAACCTTTTATATCGGCAGCAATAAAATCAAACTTGCGCTGGTGCGCGGTTTGGATTTTATGGTTAGCCTCATCAATAATGCTCTTCTCTAATTGCATGGTTTATTGCTTTATATGGTTAATATAGTTCAAAATTTGCCACGCTTCGCTCGCAATGACATGGTTTCAACAAGACTTACGAAGTTTTTAAAACTTCGTAAGTCTGAAATTTCTTATTTGTCATTGCGAGGAGGAACGACGAAGCAATCGCGAACTTTGCAGCTTAGCCCTGCATAGTTCGCGATTGCCGCGCTTCGCTCGCAATGACATGTAGGGTCCTTTGTCCTCAAATCTTTTGTCCAAAAATCCCGTAGTCCTATAGTCCTATCTCACAAATGCCATTGCCACACCGCCATCAACATTCAACACGTTGCCGGTTGATTTGTTGAGCAGGCCGCCGGTAAGGGCGAAGCAGGCGTTAGCGATATCAACAGGTAAAATGATCTCGTTCAATAAAGTACGTTTGGCATAATACGCAGGTAATTCCTCAACAGTGATACCATAAGCTTTAGCACGGCCTTCGGCCCATCCGCCGGCCCAAATATTGCTATCGCTGATCACGGCATCAGGGTTTACCACGTTTACACGGATATGATCGGCACCTAACTCGGCAGCGTTCAGGCGGCTCAGGTGCAGCTGTGCAGCTTTTGCCGATCCGTAGCCCGCGTTGTTCGGCCCGCTCACTAAGGCGTTCTTGCTTACTATATTGATAACATCGCCGCCGATAGCTTGTTTTTTCATTACGGCAACAGCAGCCTGGGTAATAAAGAACTGGCCCTTAACTAATACATCATATAACAGGTCCCAGTCTTTTTCGGTATGGTCTGCAATTGATTTAGATATAGATAAGCCCGCGTTGTTAATTACAATATCAACGCCGCCAAATGCTAAAGCAGCTATTTCCAACGCGCTGTTAATTTGCTCGCAATTAGTAACGTCAAGTACAGCAGTAGTGTAGGCATCTTTGCCGTATTGAGCTTTAAATTCTTCGCCTGCGCTTTCCAGGCGTTCGGCATTCATATCATTCAGGATCACTACCGCGCCTTCGTCAACAAATTTTTTGGCGATAGCTTTACCTATACCACCCGCGCTGCCGGTGATTAAGGCGATCTTACCAGACAAAGCTTTCGGTTTTGGCATACGCTGCAATTTGGCCTCTTCCAATAACCAGTACTCAATATCAAAAGCTTCCTGGCGTGGTAACGAGGTGTATTCAGATATAGCTTCTGAGCCTTTCATTACATTGATAGCGTTGGTATAAAACTCGGCTGCAACGCGTGCTGTTTGTTTATCTTTTGAAAAAGAAAATAAGCCTACACCCGGATACAAAATAATCACCGGGTTGGTATCGCGTATAGCAGGGCTGTTAGCGTGTTTACAGGTGTTATAGTAATCGGTATACATTTGGCGGTAAGCTGCGAAAGCAGGGGCAAGACGCTCTTGCAGAGCTTTAACATCGCTCAAATCTTCGCCTGGTTGCAGGTCAAGTACCAGCGGACTGATCTTGGTGCGCAAAAAGTGATCGGGGCAGCTGGTTCCCAGAGGAGCCAAACGGTCAAGATCATTAGAGTTGATAAACTCCAGCACACGGGCATCATCAGTAAAATGACCAACCATGTGCCTTTCGCTTGAGCAAAAACCGCGCAGTACAGGAGCAATAGCAGCAGCCTGTTTTTTACGACCGGCCTCGTCCAAGCTTTGTACTTTCTGGCCGCCAAAAACCGGACCTTTTTGGCCGTAGTTCTCTTCCAGGTATTCGGCGCAGCGTTCAATAACTTCCAGCGTGTTCATATAGCTTTCGTAAGCAGTATCGCCCCAGGTAAATAAACCATGCGAGCCTAACATGATACCACGGATGCCCGGGTTTTCGTCAAGGCATTGTTTTAACTGCAGGCCCAGTTCAAAGCCTGGTTTTTTCCATTCAACCCAGCCTATAGTACCGTTAAACAGTTCCTGGGTGATTTTTTTACCATCCTTAGCGGCAGCAATAGCAATGGCAGCATCAGGATGCAGGTGATCAATGTGTTTAAATGGTAGAAAACCATGTAATGGAGTATCTATTGACGGCGCTTTAGAAGCCAGATCATAAATGCAATGGTTAAACAGTTCAACCATCTCATCCTCATGTTCTACACCACGGTACACGTTTTTTAAACTGCGCAGCCTGTCAACATACAGGGCTGCCAGTCCGCTTTTTTTAAGCGTACCAATATCACCGCCTGAGCCTTTGATCCACATTACCTCAACCTCGCTGCCGGTAAGCGGGTCTTTGGATGTTACCTTACATGATGTATTACCCCCGCCATAGTTGGTGAGCCTTAAATCGGCACCTAACAGGTTTGAGCGGTATATTAACAGGGCTACTTCGTCGCCTGCAAGTTCGGCTGCTTTAGCATCGTCCCACAGGTAGCTTACATGCTTAAATGATGTTGTTTTAACAGTCATATATTTTTAATTGTTGAATTTTTGAGTTATTGAATATTGATGATTTTTACTTTAATGAATTTCCGTAACCTACTACCAGTACCGAAAGTATAATTACCGCAATACCGGCTATTACGGTGGCAAAGGCTTTTTTGCTAACACCTTTCCATTCCTTTAATACTAACCCCCAAATGTTGGCTATGAGTATAATAAAGGCCATGTGCAGTATCCAGGAGCTTGCGCCGTTACCCATTTTGCTTTCGCCCATGCCGTAAAAAAAGAACTGCAAAAACCAGGTAGTACCGGCCAGTGCCGCAAAAAGGTAGTTCTTGAGCAAGGGTGTTTGTTTATTGGTATAATCGCCAAAGGTTTTGTTGCTGGCATTTAATATCATACACCATATAAAGTTGGTGGTTAAGCCGCCCCAAAGAATAATAATATAAGTTACATTGTTTGAGAACAGGAAATTGCCCTGCCCCGGATGACTGGCCTGCCAGATATGGTTAGCGGTATCGGCCATCGATTTACCGGCCTCGATACCAAAGTTGAAACAAGCGCTTAATATACCCGACACTACAGCTACCAGGATGCCTAAGCCAAATTTATAATCCTTATTTTCCTGGGCTATGGCTTTATCTGCCGAAAGTTCTTTCTCTTTCATCATACCAGCCTTGCCGCAAATTACTATACCGGCCACGCAAAGTAGTACCCCTAATAATACATATTGACCCCATTGATTATGGAGCATAATGCTGATGGTATCTTTTCCCTCAGTAGGCACAATATCATAATAAACCGATGGGATGAGTGCGCCAAAAACTGAGCATAAACCCAATATAATAGTACTACCTAAGGATACACCTAAATATCTTACGCCCAAGCCATAAGTAAGTCCTCCTATGCCCCAGAGCAAACCCATGAGGTAAGTCCAGCCGAGGGTGGCGGTATCTGTATGAGCAATAATATCGGCAAAGCCGGGGATAGTTAACCATGCTGCAAGCGGCGGTACAATGAACCATGAAAAAATGCCGCCAACAATCCAGTAACTCTCCCAGGCCCAGCCTCTAATTTTTTTATAGGGAATGTAAAAACTCCCCGAGGCAAAACCGCCAATGAAATGGAAGAGTACTCCAAAAATTATCTGCATAGGTTAATTGGTTTAAATTGGTGAAGCTAATCTATAGAATTAAAATACCGGAACTGTCATGGACTGTCATGAAATGAGGGGATCCACCGCGTTTTAAGCCTCACCCAACCCCTCCAAAGGAGAGGGCTTTTAAAAAAAATAATCTTAGAATTTATTTGGTATAGAACTGACTCACCCGGTCTACGCTTCGCTGGACCGCCCTCGCTTCGCCCGTGGCGGAAAGAGGGCAGGAAAAATGTTTAAGAAAAAAAATTCCCACACCCTCCTTTCAGCGAAGCTGAAGAGAGGGTCGACAAGCGCAGCGATGTCGGGGTGAGTAAACGCTGCGCTTGTCAAATTAAATCTTTATTTTGGAGCCATATTATATACCAGCATGCAACCATATATATTAGGCATTGATATAGGTACCGGGAGCACCAAGGCCGTAGCTATCAGTTTAACCGGCAACGCGTTAGGCGTAGTGCAAAATCATTACCCTATTAACAGCCCCGAGCCCGGCTATAGTGAGCAGGACCCACTGCTGATCTGGGATGCTTTTGTAAAATGCCTGCAGGAAATTACGGTGAAGGTAGGTTATGCGCCGGAGGCTGTAAGCCTGAGCAGTGCCATGCACAGTATTATCCCGGTTGATGAATTGGGGATGCCACTATCGCCCATGATAACCTGGGCCGATGCGCGGAGCGAGAACATTGCGCAGGGCCTGCGCGATTCGGCAGAGGGCGAGGAAATTTATCGCATTACCGGTACGCCAATACATGCCATGTCGCCATTATGCAAGCTCATCTGGCTGCGAACCAATAAGTCTGAACTGTTTGCCCAAGCACATAAATTTATATCTGTGAAAGAGTTTATCTGGTTCAGGCTGTTCAATAGTTTCCAGATAGATTATTCCATTGCCTCCGCAACAGGTTTGTTTGATATTTTAAAACTGGAATGGAGTTCGGAGGCCTGTGCATTGGCTGGTTTAGCAGCTGATAAACTATCAAAGCCCGAAAATACTACTTATTATCGCGATGATCTGAGTGCAGGCACTGCCGCTTTGCTCAACATTCCTTCAAGAACCGGTTTTGTTATCGGCGCCAGCGATGGTTGCTGCGCCAATTTAGGCAGTCATACCACAGGGCCGGGCATTGCCGCCCTTACCATTGGTACCAGCGGGGCTGTACGCATCACCAGCCCCAAGCCGGTATATAATTTTGAAGGGATGACCTTTAATTACCTGCTTAACCAAAATACCTTTGTATGCGGCGGTGCGGTGAATAACGGCGGCATAGCCATTAACTGGCTGCTTCAAAATTTTCTGCAAAAAGAAAAGCTTACCACTGCTGATTATGATGAACTGTTTGCGGCCATTGAAACCGTATCAGCCGGAAGCAACGGCTTGCTGTTTTTGCCTTATTTATACGGAGAACGGGCGCCGCTTTGGGATACTAAAAGCAGCGGTGCTTATCTGAACATTAAACCTGCTCATACCCGTGCTCATTTTTTAAGAGCCTCGCTGGAAGGGGTTTGTTTTGCTCTGTACGATGTGCTGAAAACCGTTCAGGATGCCTCGACAGGTATTACCCAGGTGAACATTAGCGGCGGCTTTGTAAGTTCAGCTACCTGGACACAAATTCTGGCCGATATTACCGGTAAAAAACTGGTAGTGCTACAACCTGAGGATGCATCGGCATTGGGTGCTATTTACCTGGCTATGCAGGCGCTGCATCCTGAAAGTTATACGGAACTAACCCGCGTGAGTGGTGAAAAAGTTATTGAGCCCAATAATGAAAATCATGAGCGGTACAGTAAATTATTCCTGATGTTTAAAAAACTGTACCGCGACCTGAAAGATTCTATGCACATACTCAACGAGCATGATATTTAGGTAGTATTAAATTGATGAGTTAATATCAAAAGGGTTGGTAAATGCTTTACCGCCCAGAAAATCAATCAGCTCGGCATCGGTTATGAGGCAGTTGTTGAGTTCCTGCGCCAACGCGTCCTTATCCAGATGCTCGCCTATAAACACCAGTTCATTGTGGCGGTCGCCAAAATCTTTCGACCAGTTTTTTTCGATGAGTTCGCGGTTCTCTATAAAATCATTGTACCTGATGCGTTGCTGATAAGGCATGCTGGCCCACCAAACACCGGCATTTTCCAGACGCGATGAACCACCCGCCTGCGAAAAATTTAGCGCATCATCAGGCGACGAGGCTATCCAAAACAGCCCTTTGGAGCGGATAATGTTTTGCGGAAAATCATGGTGCAGATAATGATAAAATCTTTCGGGGTGAAAAGGCTTTTTGGCCCTGAACACCGTTGAGCTGATACCGTATTCTTCGGTTTCGGGTGTATGCTCACCGTTCAATTCCCTGATCCACCCGGCAGATTGAGAGGCCTTGTCAAAATTAAACAGACCGGTGTTTAATATCTCGGCCGGGTCAACTTTTCCAAATTGAGTGTGAATTATTTTGGCTCCCGGATTTAGCTTGCTGATCACCGCTTCGAGCACTTTCAGGTGTTGGGGTGATGCCAGATCGGTTTTGTTCAGCAGTATCACATCGGCAAATTCTATCTGGTCGGTAAGTAGGTTTACAATAGTCCGCTGATCGTTAGGGTCATTAACCAGGTCACGGTTCAACAGTAAATCCGAGCTGCCGAAGTCTTTATAAAAGTTAAAGCAGTCAACCACAGTAACCATCGTATCCAGCACCGAGAAACGACTCAGATCAATACCCGCCTCTTCATCAGCAAAGTTAAATGTTTGTGCAATGGGTACGGGTTCAGATATGCCGGTGCTTTCAATGAGCAAATAATCAAACCGTCCTTCTCTGGCCAGTTTTTCAACCTCGATCATCAGGTCTTCGCGCAGGGTACAGCAAATGCAGCCGTTGCTCATTTCCACCAGTCTTTCTTCGGTACGCGATAGGGTCTTTTGATTGGCCACCAATTGGGCATCAATATTTACCTCGCTCATGTCGTTCACAATAACGGCCACCTTAAGGTTCTGTTTGTTGTGGAGTATATGATTTAATAAAGTTGTTTTGCCACTGCCCAAAAAACCGCTCAGCACAGTTACCGGTAATTTCTTTTCCATGTGTATTTGTTTTGGGCAAACATAATGGATTGTGTTTTTAAATGCAATAATGTTGCATTTAAAAAATAAACAAGGTGAATTTATTTACGCTAACCTGCTTAATTACAGGTTAAGCGCGCGGGTAAAGCGATAAGCACAATAAACTATAACGGGAGCTGCCAACACATCCATCGTATAATGAATGTGTTGTATCAGCAATAGGAACATAACCACCAGGGCGGCTACAAAGGCGATGATCTTATCGCTCCGCTTTTCAAGGTGCAGATAGATAAGCACCATAGTGGAGGTATGGCCAGAAAAAAACAGATCTTTAGTAATGGCGGCATGGCCATAAAAGTATCCGGTAAGCGGATCAATCAGGGGCACCAGGCCCGCAGGAGGATCAAGCTTTACCAGCGCGAGCGACAAAAAACGGGCAATGCAGACAAATATCAGCGCCCATATATAAGTGGTACAAATGGATGGCTTGTAAAATGCCCGCACCATCATCAATATGCCCATACCCCATATAATGGCAAAAATAGGTACCGATACATCATAAGCGGGAAGATGCGCTAACAGCCAATCATTTAAAACCACGCCGTTCCTGTTTTCAATACCCCTGAAAAAGCCGGGCATAATATTGATGATGGCTACAATCAGAATAGTGCCGATGAGCAGTTTAACACGCTTTAAGCTGGTGTCATAGGCACTTATCCAGTTTTGTTTTAATCTGTATAGAGCGGTGTTAGTCACAGTTTATGATGCGTAATGAGTTGTAATAATTATTGATGTTAATATTAATCAGTTGTTACCACATAGTTAAAATAAAATGTGACAAAAATAGGAAATTACTTTGATGCAATTGTGTTGCATTTTGTTTTACCTTTGTGCATGGATCTGGAAAAAACTTCGTCGCGGCTTGATCATGTGGGTATCACAGCGTCAACCTTATGTGCTGTACATTGCGCGTTGGTACCTGTATTATTTACCAGCTTACCGCTGCTTGGTTTGGGCTTTTTGGCCAATGTTTGGGTAGAATGGGGCATGATAGTTCTTGCTTTGATCATTGGTGTATACTCTATAGGTTTATCATACCTGCGCATACACCGGCAATTGCTGCCCTTAACATTCCTGGTAACCGGATTTACAACTATTATGCTGGGCCATGCATTTGCAAATGGCTGGGCCGAGGCTGTTGTTGCACCAGTAGGCGGCTTGTTTATTGCTGCCGCTCATTTTGTAAATTACAAATATTCAGGAGCTTGTAAGCATAATGGCCATAAGCATCAGCTAAAAGAGGTTGCTGAGTAAACTAATCTAAAAGTATAATTACATAGCTTATTTAAAACCAATGGTTATTTCTTGTTAAATTTGCATGTATTATTATCGTATTACATTATTAAATGGCACAAACCCGCAATAATTTTCATTTTGAAGATTTGCTGAACAAGCATCATTTAAAAAAGACTGCCCCACGGTTAAGGGTTTTATCCATGATGTCGTCCAGAAGTACGGCCACATCACAGCCCGACCTGGAAAGCGTAATGAACGATATTGACCGCGTTACCCTGTACCGTATCCTGAACGCCTTTGAAGAAAAAGGCATCATTCATAAAGTATTTGACTTAAACGGCACGGCCAATTATGCCCTGTGCTCATCTGATTGCGACGAGGGACATCATCACGACGAGCATCTGCATTTTAACTGTACCAATTGCAAAAATGTGTATTGTTTAGATGATCAGCACCTGCCCGCCATAAACCTGCCTGCCGGTTTTGAGCCTACAGGCTTTACCCTATATGCTACTGGCTTGTGCCCTAAATGCAGCAAAAAGACAGCCCAAAAATGATCCCTTCCAATTCTATGTTTCTTTTAAAAACCGTTTTTAATTGCGGACTGCTGTTTTTATTGTTTAGCCTTTGTTCGTTCACTCAGAGTAGAGATACCATTCCAACCACATCTACTTTTAAATTTAAAAGTATCACTATTGATGCCGGGCACGGCGGTAAAGATCCCGGTGCCCGTGGATCATACTCAGTAGAAAAGAATGTAACGCTTGCCATCGCCAAAAAACTTAAAGCGGC
Source organism: Mucilaginibacter sp. (assembly GCF_039207105.1). Lineage (GTDB taxonomy): Bacteria > Bacteroidota > Bacteroidia > Sphingobacteriales > Sphingobacteriaceae > Mucilaginibacter. The sequence goes on along the minus strand of NZ_JBCECK010000008.1, from coordinate 597 downwards.
TATTGATTCGCAGATCACGAATGTTCAAACCATCATGACCCGCACCGATGATACTTTTATCCCATTGAACCAGCGGTCGGCCATTGCCAATCAGAATCATAGCAACTTGTTTATTTCCATTCACTGTAACTCATCACCAGAGGGTAACGCGGCCATAGCGCATAAACGTAAAGGGGTGTTATTGCTGGTTTACGGTTTCCACAGGCTCAAAGAGCAGGAAGAGGCCGTGCGCGAAAACTCATCTATATTTATTGAGAAGGATTACAAGCAAAACTATGAGAGCTATGATGAGAGCGACCCATCAAACCTCATCATCCTGAACGCTTACATACAAAAATACCGCAAACAAAGTATCCTTTTTGGTGACTTGCTGAACACCGAGTTTGAAGATACCAATGGCCGCGAAAGCGCCGGAGTAAAAGAACAAGGCGTATTGGTACTTGCTCACAGCGCCATGCCGGCAGTGCTTATCGAAACTGGATTTATCAACAACCCCGAAGAGGAAGATTACCTGAACTCGCCCGATGGGCAAAACGAAATTGTGCAGTCTATTATCCGGGCTATCAATAATTATCGTAAGGCTATAGGGGCGTTGTA
>NZ_JBCECK010000007.1:46198-88578 GCF_039207105.1 Mucilaginibacter sp. | reverse complement strand
GCAGGTACCGAAATTGATGTGCCTTTAACCTATGCCGATTATTATTTTATTGAAGCCATGAAAAGGTATCAGGAATATGCGGGCAGTAATTAATTAATATAAACTACAAAAACAAATAAATGGCTTTTGGTAAAAGTAGGGTAGAGGCATTTAGTGATGGTGTTATAGCCATTATCATTACCATTATGGTATTGGAGTTAAAGGTGCCGCATGAAGATACTCTGGCATCATTAAAACCATTGGTGCCTGTTTTTCTGAGTTATATTTTGAGTTTTGTATATGTGGGAATATACTGGAATAACCATCACCACATGATGCACATTGTACGATCAGTAAACGGGAAGATACTGTGGGCTAATCTGCACCTGCTGTTCTGGCTTTCGCTGATCCCTTTTGTAACCGGCTGGATGGGCGAAAATCACTTTACGCAGATACCTGTAGTTTGTTATGGTGTTACTTTGGCTATGACGGGGTTTGCTTATACTATTTTGCAAACAATGCTTATTAAACATAGTGGCCAGCAATCGCTTATTGCTGATGTGTTGGGCAGCGACTGGAAAAGTATGGGCTCGGTGTTAGTGTACATAGTTGCCATTGGCTTATCATGGGTAAGTCCCGTGGTAAGCTTTGTTTTATATGGCGTTGTAGCTGCAATGTGGTTTATCCCTGATAAGCGTATTGAAAATAAATTAACAGATGATACATTAAAAATTGAAGAATAAATATTAGTTTAGATATTATATTCCTGCCAATCAATAAATTAAATTTCTTGAAGAGGTTTCTCCCTGCAAAATGTAAACCTTATCACGGCAATAGTGTTATAGCACTTGTTTTATCAATGTAATTCAGTGCGCCTAAAATTTATGTAAAGTTTATTATTTGGCACAAAATTATACCCTTTTCTATGTTTGATATTGCTCAGTTAAATGAGAGTGAACTGTTGATGCAGGTGGCTTCAGGCAATGAACAAGCCTTTCGAAAATTATTTATGATGTACCACCAGCAATTGGGTGTGCATATGTTGCGCGTAACAAACTCGGCCGAGCTGGCTGAAGAAGTGGTGCAGGATGTATTTTTAAAAATATGGCTTACGCGCGAATCACTGGTAGGGGTTGATAATTTTAAAGCCTATTTGTTTGTGATCTCCAAAAATCACGCTTTAAATTGCCTGAAAAAGCTGGCTAAGGAGCGTACTATGGTAAAACAGTTGGAGGATAGTGATCTGAAAATTATGATACCAGAGGCCGGATATACAGATATGTATTATAATTTACTGGACGAGGCTATTGATCATTTACCTCCACAGCAACAAAAGGTTTACTTACTAAGCAGGCATAACCGCCTTAAATATGCCGAAATTGCCGATCAACTGGAGCTATCGCGCGAAACCGTAAAAAAATATTTGCAAATAGCTACGGTATCCATAACCGAGTATGTGCATGAGCATCTGGAAGTTACCGCTATGCTGCTGGTGACACTTAAAAGTTTTTTAATTTTTTTTAAAATACGATAGCCCCTTTTTTTAGCTGTTAGTTGTCATGTACGTGAGATCGCCCGAAATCTCATTGCCAATTATTTACTGATGACTAACAACTATTCTATATGAGTGCATTTAATGCAAGGTTAAGCTATCTTTTCAATAGCTACTACAATCAAACTGCTACAGCACAGGAACGGGAGGAGTTGTTTGAAATTATTAATGCATCAGCAAATGACGCGGAACTAACCGCGCTTATTCAACAGGCCTGGAATGATCTGGACACCGATGAGCAGCTTTTTGACCCAACAAAAAGCATAGATATGCTTAACAATATTTTACAGAATAAAGCCGATCATGATAACATTTACCCAATCAGGCCTCCCGATAGCCAAATATCATGGGTAAAATTGGGTGTGGCCGCGGCTTTACTGGTATTTGTAAGCCTTGGCGCATATGTTTTTGTAAAGCAAAAAAAGCAATTGAATAAAGAGGATTTAGCCAAAAATCAGCCGGTTCATGATGTTTTGCCTGGTGGTAACAAGGCGGTTTTAACGCTTGCAAATGGTAAAACGATTAACTTGGATAATGCCCGGAACGGAGTTTTAGCCAGGGAGGGTGATGCCCGGATAAATAAAACAAAAGATGGACAGGTGGTTTACCAATCAGCTAATGGCGATCAAAGTGCAAGTTCAGAAATAAATACCGTATCAACCCCAAGAGGAGGGCAGTACCAGCTTGTGCTTAATGATGGCAGTAAGGTTTGGTTAAATTCAGCCTCATCTGTTAGTTTTCCGGCTGTATTTACAGGTAAAACCCGCGATGTTGAAATTACCGGCGAAGCTTATTTTGAGGTAGTCAAGAACCCATCAAAACCGTTCAGGGTAAAAACAAATAATGTTTTGATTGAGGTATTAGGAACTCATTTTAACGTGATGGCCTATAATGATGAAAACTCAGTGAAAACAACCCTGCTGGAAGGTGCGGTAAAAATAAGCAACAGCAAAGATGCCGGTGTTTTGAAACCAGGGCAGCAAGCTTCGCTCAACCAAAACGGACAGATAAAGGTAGTAAACGACCCGGATGCGGAAAACTCTATAGCCTGGAAAGATGGTCTGTTTCAGTTTACCGATGCAGGTATTGAAAGTATTATGCGCCAGGTTGCCCGCTGGTACGATGTAAGCGTATCATATGAAGGCAAAATACCAGAACGCGAATTTACAGGTCGTATTTCCCGCAATGTTAAAGCCTCTGAATTATTGAATATGCTTAAATACGAAGGAATTAATTTTAAGATAGAAGATAAGCATATTACCATAACCAAGTAATTACATAATAACACTAATAACCAACTATTCACCCTTAACAACGCTATGATGAAAAAAATACACAGAACAAGTTAGCCTCTTCAGGGATCCACTGTGTTGATTGTTTGGCTGCGTAAACTTCGGCCCAAACATCAAAAATACAGGTATAAAAAAACCGGGAAGTGTTTGCAGCACCATCCCGGTCAAATATCTGGGTCCCAAAAAAATGCAATCGACGAATTGAAAGTTAATGTTTAACCCAAACTCTACAAACTTATGAATTTTAATTCTAAGGCCACGCCTTTGGCATGGCCTCAATTATCCAAAATAATACTGGCTATGAAGCTCACAGTTATTATTATGATTGCCGCTCTTACCAACGTAAGTGCTAAAAGCTATAGTCAAATAGTAACCCTCCACCAAAAAAACGCCACCGTTGAAAAAGTACTGAAGGCGATTGAAAAACAAACCGGCTATCATTTTTTATATGACAAAAATGATGTTTCAAAAGCAGGAGGGATCAATATTGAACTGGCTAACGCTCCTTTGGAAGAAGCTCTCAACCAATGTTTTAAAGATCAGCCTTTAACCTACAAGGTATTTGATGAAACCATTGTAGTTAAAAAGAAAGAAGAAAACGCGGAGTCGGCAGCTGCCTTTAAGGTACAGGGTACCGTAAGCGACGCTAAAGGCCCATTGCCTGGTGTAAGCGTTAAATTTAAAGGATCAAATTTAGGTACTGTTACCGATGTTAATGGTAAATACACGCTGAATGCCCCTAACGGAACCGGAACACTTGTTTTCAGTTTTGTAGGCTACACCACTAAAGAGGTTGCCATTGGTAACAAAGCACAAGTTGATGCAGTGTTGGAAGAATTACCTAAAGCCCTGAATGAGGTAGTTGTGGTTGGTTACGGTACACAAAAGCGTGTTGACTTAACCGGTTCGGTAGGTAGTGTAAGCGGAAAAGCGCTGCAAGACCGACCGGCTATTAACCTGGAGCAGGAACTTGCCGGTAAAATTGCCGGTGTTAACGTATCAACTAACTCTGGTGCACCAGGCGGCGAAACCAAGATCCGTATCCGTGGTTACAGCTCTATCAACGCGGCAACCGATCCGCTTTATGTAGTGGATGGTGTGATCTGGACAGCAGGTGGCTCATCACTGAACCCTAATGATATCGAAACTATCGACGTACTTAAAGACGCGTCATCAACAGCTATTTATGGTACCCGTGGTGCTAACGGTGTAATTTTGGTAACTACCAAACGTGGTAAAAAAGGTGGTAGTGTTAGCTATGATGCTTACGGAAGTATTAGTGTAATGGCTAAAGAACTGGCTGTGCTTAATTCTAAGCAATGGTTAGCGGTTGAAGATCAATCATATGCCAATATTCCTAAATATGACCCGGCAGGTTGGGCAGCAGGAAACTACACAAAAGATAACCCGGTTACAGAAAGAACAGCCCTTATTGGTAAACTTTTTGATAAGAATTTGAACCCGCTATATGATGTGGATTATCAAAAAGCTACTACACGTACCGCATATAGTCAAAACCATAACGTTACGTTTACCGGTGGTTCTGATAACCTTACTTATGGTTTGTTCCTGAACTATGCAGATGACGAAGGTATCATCTTAAACAGTTATCAGAAACGTTATAATGCCCGTTTAACTATTGATCACCAGGTAAAACCGTGGTTAAAAGTTGGTGCTACTTTAAATTATAACAACTCTGAGCAACGTGACGCAGATGATGGTCCGGGTGGTAATAACATCCCTCGTATGTTAATTGAAATGGTGCCGTTTATACCTGTTCGCTATCCTGATGGTTCATATGGTAAAAGAACTGATTATCCTAACTTAGAAGGTGGTGATAACCCTGTTGCTCAGGCTAATGAAGTTCATAACGTATATCGCAAAAGCGTATTTAGTGGTAACGGTTACCTGAACCTTAACCTGGCGCCAGGACTGGAATTCCGCAGTACTATTGGTGTAACCACACAGGCTAATTATAACCCGCATTACCAAACAAGTTTAGTAGGTGGTGCTACAGTTGATCAAAGCAACAGTTCAGCTTCTATCAATGAGTTTAATGATACCTTCTGGCAATGGGAAAACCACTTGACTTACAACAAGGTATTTAATAAAATACATTCATTAAACGTGGTTGTAGGTACCGAGCGCCAAAACTTTAAAGAATTGGCTGTCGGATCGTCAACTTCAGGTTTATCAGATGATTACTTTGCCTATAATAATCTTGGTGTAGGTGCAACTCCCGGAACACCATTCTCAAATTATTATGGTTGGCAAATTCAGTCGTACTTCGGTCGTATCAATTACGGTTTTGAAGACAAGTATCTGTTAACCTTAACCGGTCGCGAGGATGGTTCATCACGCTTTGGCCCTTCAAAAAAATATGGTTTCTTCCCGTCTGCGGCTTTAGCCTGGCGTGTATCTCAGGAAGATTTCCTGAAAGACAACAAAACCATATCTGATCTGAAATTGAGATTCAGCTACGGTTTAACCGGTAACTCCGAGATCGGTCAGTACCGCTCACAGGCCAACCTGGTATCAGGTTCTACAGTAACAGGGGGCACAGGTACTATAATTGATACAGGCAGCCCGGGTAATCCAGACCTGCAATGGGAAAAAAACAGCGAGTTTAACTTTGGTGTAGCCTTCGGTTTGTTTAATAACCGTTTAAATGTTGATGCGGATGCTTATTACAAAAAAACCAAAGCCTTATTGCTGAATGCACCAATACCTGAAAGCAGTGGTTATAGCAGTGTTTACAAAAACATTGGTAGCCTTGAAAATAAAGGTATTGAGGTAACTATTAACTCTGTTAACGTTAAAACCAATAACTTTAGCTGGAACACCACCTTCAATATCTCGTTCCTGAAAAATAAGATATTGCATTTAGGTGATGCCAACGATGATATCTTTTTGGCACCAACATTTTTATCGCAGTTTAACTTATTGCGTGTAGGTGAACCAGCCAGCGTATTTTATGGCTACAAAGTGCTTGGTACCTGGGGTACAGCTGAAGCTGCTGATGCTGCCAAATACGGCAAACTTCCGGGTGACTTAAAAATTCAGGATACTAATGGCGACGGAAAGATCACTGTTGCCGATAAACAGATATTGGGTAAATCAACCCCATCTGGTTATGGAACATTTACCAATACCTTCCGTTACAAAGCGTTTGACCTGGGTGTGGAGCTGCAGTTTAACTACGGTAACCAGATCATGAACTTAACCCGTCACTCGGGTCAGGATCGTACCGGTCAGGCCAATAGTTATGCCACTGTATTAAATGCCTGGACTCCGGAAAACCAAAATACCAATATAGCTCAGGATCGTCCGGCTTATGTTTATTATCAAACAGAGATCTACTCAACCAAGGTTGAGAGCGGAAACTTTATTCGTGGCCGTAATATAACTTTAGGTTATAACTTCCCTGATAACCTGGTTAAGAAAATTAAACTGAGTCGCTTAAGATTATACGCGCAAGTACAAAATGCTTTCCTGATTACCAAGTATACCGGGTATGATCCTGAAACCTCTACTTACAATGCAGGTATAGATCAGTATGGTAGGCAAACAAACAGCAACTTTACCCAAGGTGTGCAGTTTTATGATTATCCAAAACCAAGGGTTTATCTGCTGGGTATAAATGCGAGTTTTTAATTAAATACCTAAATGAAAATTATTATGAAATTTAATTTTAAAAAATATAAAACCGGTTTGCTCGGCCTTATGGTTATAGCAAGCGCTACCAGCTGCAAAAAATATCTTGACGAGCCAAATAAAAGCAACTTTACGCAGCAAAACTATTTTACAAGCCAAAGCCAGGCACGCGCGTTTGTAAATGGTATCTACGGTAATAACTTTAATAGTGGTCAAAACTACGGCACCTACATTTTCATGAATGGCGATGCTTATGGTGAAGCGCCGTTTATTACACTGGAACTTTTTGCAGGTCATGCTACCTCATTAGGGCAAAGTGTAAACAACAACAACGTTATATTTGAACGTACAGACCCTACTAACCCTGGGTTTGAAACCATGTGGAAAGGTTGTTATACAGCCATAGCCGAATGTAATATCGCATTGAACCGTATCCCGTCTATCAGCATGGACGATGCTACAAAAAAATCAATGTTAGGCGAAGCATATTTCTTAAGAGCATTCTTTTATTATCACCTGGTAAGGTTATATGGCGATGTGCCTTTGATTACTACTCCGGTTGATTTGAATAGCGATCTTTTATATCCGGCTCGTTCACCTAAAGAGCAGGTCTATAACCAGGTAGTGAATGATTTGCTGGCTGCCGAACAATCAGGCCTTCCTGGTAACAATGGTATGCTGGCATCTATGGGTGCTGTACACACGTTATTATCAAGTGTATATTTAACTATGGCCGGATATCCGCTGCAAAAAACAGAAAATTATCAGAAAGCAGCTGATGAGGCTAAATTAGCTTTGCCTTTATATACCCTGTTTGACAATTATGCTTATTTGCATGATAACGCGCACAAAAATCAGGGTGAATTGATATTTCAGGCCAATTATGATGCAACCAAAAATGCAACTAATGCCATCACTCAATTAACTGTTCCGTTTAACCAACCGGTTGGTGTTTATGGTGACCACCTGGGCGCTATGATCCCTACTGATGCGTTTTTTAACAGCTATGAAGCAGGCGACAAACGTACTCAGGAAAAACAGTTCTATTTTTCACAATATCCAGCTTCTGATAACAATTCTATCATTGTTTTTGGTGAACACTGTCTGTACAAATATTTCCATGTGGAAAGCTCTGTATCAGGTACTGCCAATAGCGGTAAATGTGATGAAAACTGGACCTTTTTACGCTTACCAGAAGCTATGCTGACCTTTGCAGAAGCATCAAATGAAGTAAATGGTCCAACTGCTGATGCATACGCGGCTGTTAACCAGATTCGCGCACGTGCTGGTCTGGCACCACTGAGCGGCTTAAACAAAGATCAGTTCCGTATAGCTATCTGGAAAGAGCGTTACCATGAGCTGGCTTTTGAGGATAAATCATACTTTGATATTCAGCGTACCCACCAGATCTATGATGTAAAAAACAATACATTTGGTGTGGCAACCTCAACTGCAAACGAGCAAGGTGTTACTATGAAAGATCAATATTACCTGTGGCCGGTTCCACAGCGTGAGATTTCTACTAATAACAAGTTAACTCAAAATACAGGCTGGTAATAATCGGTGAGTATAAACAAACAAAAAGGCTGCCTCAAAAGGGCAGCTTTTTTGTTTTTAATGCCACTCTTCGTGATAAACAAACTTGGGCATTTGCCATTTATAACGGATAGATAATAAACGCAGTGCTAAGCCAATTGTGCAGGCTATAATAATTGCAATCCCGCTACTACCGCCTAAATATTCAATACCAAGATAAACCGCGCCGGTTACTATCGACGCGCTGGCATATATCTCTTTATGAAACAATAAAGGTATATCATTACACAATACATCGCGTAAAACCCCACCCGCGCAGCCTGTGATCATGCCGCTTAATAAAACTATGCTTACCGGCAGGTTTATTTGCTGCGCTATCTGGCAGCCTATAATGGTAAACACCACCAGGCCCAAAGCATCCAGGTATAGGAATAGCTTTTTTAATTTGGTCATGATGGATGCGATGATAGCGGCCAATAATGCAGCCGCGGCAGTGATGAGTAAATATTCGGGGTGTTCAACCCAACTCATGGGGTAGTGGTTAAACAAGATGTTGCGTACCGTACCACCGCCAAGCGCTGTAACCCAGGCTATAATGCAAACGCCAACCCAATCCATATCTCGCCGGCCGGCCGATAGGGCCGCTGTCATAGCTTCGGCAGTAATGGCTATAATGTATAAAATGTGCAGCATAAGGTTTTGATAAACAGGTGTTTGTTTCGGCTGTTTATCAAATATACTTATTTGCGTAGTTTAATTAATGTGCGGTAATGAAACGTAACGATTATTCTGAGGCTTTGAGCCAGTTTCTGCCTTCGCTGAACCGCGTTACCAGCATGGCGGCAACGGTATCGCCTGTGGCGTTTAACAGGGTCGCCATCGGGTCAACCAGGGTGCCTATAATAATGGCTGGAGGGAGTGCTTCGGGTGGGAAGCCATAGGCTGATATAAACAATAGCTCACCTATATAGCCTCCGTTAGGTATGCCGCCTTCCACAAGGCTTACCAATACCGTCATGGCCAGGGCTATAGCTATGGTATCGGCGCTGTTAAAGCTTTTTCCGAACAAGGCAAATACCACGATCATTTTTACTATTGATGATATGCTCGATCCTTCTTTGTGCAGCGTGCCGCCAATAGGGATAGTAACATTGGCAATAATATCGGGTATCCCGATCTTTTTAGCGGCATCCAGATTGGCCGGTATAGTAGCAATACTGCTACAGGTACCCACCGCCGTTGCCGAGGGTATAATATTATTGCGCCAGTATTTTTTTATGCCCTTTACGCCACCGGCAATAAAGGCGTATAAGCTGAATATCACTACAAAATAAAATGCGCCCACGCCATAATACAAGGCCATTGAGCGGGCGTAGCCACCAAATAATTGCGGGCCAAACACACCTACCTGGTAAGCAAAATAAGCGCCTAAGCCTACAGGGCCGAGCTTCATGATCAGGATAAAGATATTTTTAAATACCTCGTTACCACTGTGCAAAAAATTGGCGAATGCAGCACCCCGCTTACCTGACCGTAACGTGGCGAACCCCGTTAATATGGCAAAAATGATCATGGCGAGCATGCTTTTGCGCGAAAGCAGCTGGTAAAACTCGCTGGTGGTAAATAACTGGGTAAGCTGATCACCGAAAGGTTTTTTAGTCACCGCCTCGGTTATCGGGCTGGCTACCAGGTGTTGATGGATAGGGAATATCCAGGCGGCTATGATGGTTACAATGGCAGCAACCAATACTGTTGATACAAATACAGCCGAAGTAATACCCAGCAGGCGGCCAAGCCGTTGCGAGCTATCGAGCCCGGCAATGGCCGATGCTATGGCAAAAAATACCAATGGTACAACTGCAGTGAATAGCAGGTTCAGAAAAATATCACCTATGGGTTTTAAAGGCTCTACCTTACTGCCCAAAAATATACCGGCTATGCTGCCCGCTATAATACCGGCCATGAGCAGTATAATACCCTTGTAGTTTTTAAACCAACTATTCATGCGGCTAATATAGTTGTTATACGGCAAATAGACTTGGTTGATGTGCTCGTGAACTAATTTGAACTAAAAATCGGACAGGAGAGAAATTTATTAAATCACTATTCTTATTTGTATTTATTCTAAATAAAAATAACTTTGCGCCGGATTTGATCATCCACTACAAGTTAAAATATTTTATAGTACAAGCCCTTACTCCTTTAATTCTTCATCAGATGCCAAAAAAATTACCCCTTGTTCTTTTTAAAAATATCAACCCTCCGTTCTTTTTCCTAAAAACACTTCATACTTTATTTATAACAGGCTTTTTAGGATTGATTTTGAATATCAACCCGGTATCGGCCCAAACATCACCGGGTACCATTAAAGGTACTGTGAAAACCGCCGACGGTAAGGCTGCCGAATTTGTTAACATTGTTATTGCAGAAACTCAACAGGGTGCAAGCGCCGGACAAAACGGCCATTACACCATTAAAAATGTTACACCTGGTACCTATACAGTTTCTGCCAGTTTCATGGGGTTGCAAACACAAACCAAACAGGCTGTGGTAGTGGCCGGCGAAACCATAACCATCAATTTTGTTTTGGTTGAAGGTGGCAAAGAGCTAAAAGAGGTATATATCCAAAGTGCAAAGCACAATAAGTTTTTGAAGAAAGAAACCGAGGATGTGGCCCGTTTACCAATCAAAAACTTAGAGAACCCGCAGGTTTACAGTGTGGTAACCAGCGAACTGATGAAGGAGCAGGTGGTGACCAGCTACGTAGATGGTTTTAAAAACATACCGGGTACAGGCGTACCACTGGTTTACAATAATGGCCGTACCACGCTTTTATCACGTGGATTTGTTACCGGTAACTTTATCCGCAACAGCGTTGCAGGTTATAACTTTAATGCTATTGACCCGGCTGATATTGAAAAGATAGAAGCTATCAAAGGACCTACTGGCACTTTATTTAACAGCAGCCTGGCATCATTCGGAGGTCTCTTTAACCGGGTTACCAAGCAACCGTTTGAAACACCGCGTACCGAAATAGCTTATCAAACCGGTAGTTTTGACCTTAACCGCCTTACTGCCGATGTTAACATGCCTTTAAATAAGGAAAAAACGGTATTGTTCCGTATTAATACGGCTTTGCATAACGAACATAGCTTTATGGATGCAGGCTTTAACCGTAGCTTTTTTGTGGCCCCAAGTTTAACCTACATTGTAAATGATCGTTTATCGGTTAATTTTGATGCAGAGATAGGTAATGGAAACGCCACTTCCGCTTATCGCCTGGCGCCGGATCCGAAAGCTAAAATTTACAATGTCCGGGATCTTGGTATCGATTATAAACGCTCTTTCGCCAACAATAACCTGGATTACCAGAGCCGCCAGATTGATATTTACGCGCTGGTTAATTATAAGATATCTGATAACTGGAAATCGCAAACCATGTTCAACAAAACCTATTCTACAACCAAAGGTTTTGTTACCCAGTTTGCATTGTCAGATACCGCCATCAGACGACAGGTTGTTAAACAGGATTATCCATATTATATCACCAATGTTCAGCAAAATTTTATTGGTGACTTTAAAATAGGTGATTTCCGTAACCGTATTGTTGCCGGTGCAGAATATTACAATCAAAAAAGTAACTGGGCAAATGTTTTGGTAAACATGCCTTTGATCAACTACAAAACCCCGGGAGCTGCATATAATAATTTTACTCCAGAAAAAGTTTCGGCCTTGCTTGCTGCTATGGCACCAAAAGCAAGTGATTATGTTCAGAATAACCAAAGCTCATATGCTGCCTACGTGTCGGATGTGTTTAATATCACCGACAGGTTGAACGCAATGGCCAGTATCCGTATTGACCGCTTTGTTAACAAAGGCGCGTATACACCTGCCGATGGCAAAACTACAGGTAACTTTAACCAAACGGCATGGTCGCCAAAGTTTGGTTTGGTTTATCAGGTAGTTCAAGACCAGGTATCGCTCTTTGGTAACTACATGAATGGGTTCAATAATGTAACGTCAACAAGTGCCGATGGTTCCCCGTTTAAACCTCAATATGCCAATCAGTGGGAAGGTGGTGTTAAGGTTGATTTGTGGGATCATAAAATTAGTTCAACTGTTAGCTATTACAATATTTCTGTAACTAACACCGTCAGGATTGATCCTAATAATTCAGCATTTAATATTCAGGATGGTACCCAGTTAAGTAAAGGTATTGAAGCGGAGATCATTGCTAATCCGTTCACAGGCTTTAATGTTATAGCAGGGTTTGCTTACAATGATAGTAAATTTACCAAAGCTGATATTTCTGTATTGGGTTTACGGCCAGCAGCTGCAGGGCCTGCAAGGTTAGCTAACTTATGGATGAGCTATCGTATTCCTGAAGGTAGTGTTAAGGGCTTAGGTTTTGGTGTTGGCGGTAACTATGGCAGTTCATCATACCAAACTAATACGGCTACATTTAAATTTACCATACCATCATACACTACGGTTGATGCTACTGTATTTTACGATCAGCCCAAATATCGCATAGGAGTTAAGCTGGATAATTTAACTAACGAAAAATATTGGTCGTTCCGTTTGGCACCTCAAAACCCAACCAGATTCACACTTAACTTAGCGCTTAAGTTTTAAGAATAAATAGAAATAAAAGCGTCTGTTCGTCATGTGTGACGGGCAGGCGCTTTTGTTTTATACCTGTGTACAGTAATAACCCATAAAAGACTCACCCGCCCGTTGCTTCGCTCGGGCACCCTCTCTTCGCCTTCGGCGAAAAGAGGGTAGTAGAAAAATTTGTCATTGCGAGCGATAGCGTGGCAATCGCGGACAGTGCAAGTTTTCCTTTCGATTCGCGATTGCTTCGTACCTCAGCACTGACAAATTTTTCTTCACCCTCTTTCCAGCGAAGCTGAAGAGAGGGTCGACAAGCGTAGCGATGTCGGGGTGAGTAGATAAACAGTCTGATTTGATGGGGTTCCGTTTTATGGACTATTACTTTTTTTACGGGATTTAGCACTGATAATCACGGCGAATATGCCATGCCATGCCGAACAATTTAATATATTAGCGGTCAATTATATTGCCGATGCAGATTGAACAGGCCCGGGTATTTATACTGGATAAATTAAATAGCGAGCTTCCTGAACATCTTTTTTATCACAATGCCCTGCATGCTGTTGATGTTTACACAGCATCAAAAAGGATAGCGCAAAAAGAGGGAGTAGCGGCGCATGAACAGCTTTTACTGCTTACAGCTGCCCTGTATCATGATAGTGGGTTTTTAAATGGGCCCAAAGATCATGAGCTAAAATCATGTGAAATAGCACGCCTGTATTTGCCCCGCTTTGAATATTTACCTGATGATATTGAGCAAATATGTGCCATTATCATGGCTACCAAACTGCCGCAAAACCCTCATGGCCATTTACAACAAATTATTTGTGATGCCGATTTGGATTATTTAGGCCGGAATGATTTTTTTGTACTTAGTAAAAACTTATTTTCGGAACTTGTAATAACCGATAGTTTAAAAACAGAATTGGATTGGGATAAAATACAGGTTGGCTTTTTTAAAAGTCACCATTACTTTACCCAAACAGCTATTGAAACCCGCGGCCCTGTAAAGCAGGAACACCTGAACGAGATCATTAAAAGAATATCTTAAATATAATTCATGACAAAAGCAGAACACAGTTTACCTGAAATAATTAAGGATGTAGTAACTGTAATAATCGGTATCTTATTTTGCGGGTTTGCTTTAAAGGGTTTTTTAGTGCCCAACAGCTTTTTTGATGGGGGAGTAACCGGTATATCGTTGCTTATTCATGAATTATATCATATTAACATTGCTTTTGTTATTGTAATTGCCAACATTCCGTTTATTATTATGGGGATGTTTCAGGTGAACAAAGCGTTTGCCCTAAAAACGTTTGCCTGTGTAATTGCATTAGGTATTTGCCTGCATTATGTGGAATATCCGGTTATAACTTCCGACAAATTGCTGGTATCCATTTTTGGCGGCGTATTCATGGGGCTGGGTGTGGGTTTATCTATACGCGGCGGTTGCGCGCTTGATGGTATCGAGATATTGGCTCTTTACACTTTAAAACGGAGCAGTTTTACCATTAGTGAGATCATTCTGGGTATCAATATTATTATATTTTTAATAGCGGCCTTTAAACTTGGGTTACCAACCGCGCTCTATTCCATATTAACGTATTATACAGCCTCACGAACCATCAGTTTTGTAATTGACGGATTGGAAGAGTATACCGCAGTAAATATTATATCGGGCCAAAGCGAAATCATAAAAGAAAGACTGGTGATGGAATTGGGGAGGGGAATTACCGTTTATAAAGGTGAACGCGGTTTCCTGAAAGACAGCTTTGATGTGCATCAGCCGGTTGATATTATATTCACGGTAATAACCCGATTTGAGGTACGCCGTTTAAAAAACCTGGTACATAGCATCGATCCTAAAGCGTTTGTATTCACCAATAGTATTAAGGAAGCAGCAGGCGGGGTGCTGAAGAAGAGAGTACGGGAACATTGATTTTTATTAGTATCAAGTAGTTAGTATCAAGTATCAAGATTTATGTTGAAGTGAATGAGAACAGCTGTCATGATACTTGATACTAATTACTTGATACTTTTTTAACTCACCACCTCATAAATCTCTACCGGTTTGGCTTTGTTTTTTAGCTTTACTTCGCCAATTTTGTTAAGCTCGAACGATTCTTTTGCTTTTTCATATACCTCGCCCGTAACAATGATCTGGCTCGCCTGGGCTACAGATTGCAGGCGTTGAGCCAGATTCACAGCATCGCCAATTACGGTATAATCCAAACGTTTTAATGATGCCGATCCGATATTGCCCGATATCATCTCGCCCGAATTAATGCCGATAGAAACTTCCGGTTTAAAGGTTTTATTGCCATATACTATGGCTTCGGCAGCAAGCATTTTATCTTTTATAGAAAGCGCGGCGTCAATAGCCCGGTCAAGGTGATAGTCGCCCCGGAAAACCGCCATGATGGCATCGCCCATGAACTTATCAATATGTCCGTTTTGCGCTATAATTTCCTTCACCATGCCGTCAAATAGCTTATTAATGAGGCCTACTACGGTGTTGGCCGGCACATGTTCAGATATGGCCGTAAAACCACATATATCAACAAACAGAACGGTGGCGTCAATGGTTTCGTTGCTGAGCAGGCTGGTTTCAAACTCCCTGTGGGTCATGAAGTTTAAAACATTCTCGTCAACATACATGCGCAGTATGTTGTTTTCTTTAATGGCTTGTAAGGTTTTTTTAAGCTCAATAACGTGTAAAAGTGTTTTCTCGATGGTGATATCCAGGTCGTCGAAGTTTACGGGCTTGCATACAAAATCAAAGGCACCGCGGTTCATAGCGGTGCGTATGTTATCCATATCGCTATAGGCCGAAACCATAACGGCTTTCAGTATGGGGTTGGCTTCAGGCAGTTTGGTTAGCAGGGTAAGCCCATCCATCTCGGGCATGTTGATGTCGCTTAAAACCACGTCAATATCAGGCTCTTCTGCAAGCTTTTTCAGGGCCTCATGTCCATTTTGAGCAAATACAAAATCATATACCTTTTCCCTGATCTTTTTCCTGAACTTTTGTTTGATCAGTAATTCCAGATCCGATTCGTCATCAACTACCAGTATCTTGGCCATTATTGTTCTATATGTTTTAATTTCTCTTTCAGGTTAGTAAAATCAAGGGGCTTTGTTAAAAAATCATTTGCACCCAGCTCCATTGATTGTTTGTAGTTTTCGTCGTCGCCGTAAGCGGTTATCATCATCACCACCGGCGGCGGTTTTTCGTAAGTGCTCCTGATGTTTTTAAGCAGCTCCAACCCGCTCATGCCGGGCATATTAATGTCTGATAAAATGAGGATCACTTCAGAATGGTTTTCTTCAAGGTAAGCCATAGCTTCCTCGCCCGATAGAGCAAAGGTAAATACTATTTCACCGTTTTTGATCTCTTTTCTGAACCGTTGTGTAAACAACGGCTGTACATCAACCTCATCATCAACAACAAGTATTTTCATCTGATAAAATTTGTTTTAGTTGCTTACTGCGGGTATGGTAATTGTAAACCGGGCGTATTCGCCCTCTTTGGTTTCTACCTTTAACTCGCCATTATGCGCTTTAGTAATAATATCATAACTCATAGATAAGCCCAAACCGGTGCCCAGGCCGGTAGGCTTGGTGGTAAAAAATGGCTGATAGATTTTATCCAATGCCTGTTGCGGTATCCCCAGCCCATTATCCGCTACAGTAATTTCAACAATACTGCCTCCCTGAGCAGGCTTTATCAGTTTAGTGCTGACATTGATGGTGGGCTCATATCCATCACCAATCAGCTTTTTCTTTTCGGCAACGGAGTAAAACGAGTTGTTGTATAAGTTGAGCAATACCCGGCCCAGGTCCTGGGTCATGGCATCAACCTGACCAATGTTTTCATCAAAGCTGGTTTTCATGGCCGCGTTAAATGATTTATCCTTGGCCCGTAGGCCGTGATAACTTAAGCGCAGGTATTCATCGGCCAGGGCGTTGATGTCTGTAGGTTCTTTTTTGCTGGTTGTGGCACGCGAATGCTGCAGCATGCCTTTCACAATAGCATCGGCACGTTTACCATGCTGGTTTATTTTAGCAAGGTTTTGCGTAATGTCATGCATGATCTCATTGGCCTCTTGCAAACTATCTTCCGGCAGGTTTTTAAACGGGCCATCTTTTAGTTCGTCAAGCAGTTCAATACTAACTTCACTAAAGTTATTTACAAAGTTGAGTGGGTTTTGAATTTCATGCGCTATGCCGGCCGTAAGTTCACCAAGCGATGCCATTTTTTCCTGCTGAACCAGTTGCGCCTGTGTACTTTTCAATTCGGTGAGGGCTTGTTGCAGCTCTTCTTTTTGTTTGGTTAATTCGGCTGTACGCTGCTTTACTTCACCTTCCAAATTAACTTTCATGGCGGCCATCATGCGGTTTTGTTCTTCCTCGTCGCGCCTTTTCTTACGTTCAATCTCCAGCGCTTTGCCCTGCCTGCGGTTGATGAACCACATAGCGCCAAACCATAATATGGCAAACCATTGGGCACTCTCAAAAAACTCGTTGTAATCGTTATAAAAGTTAACAAATACTTTTTCTATGATATCACTAAAAAAAGTGATGATAACATAAGGAATAACCGATGTTACCAGCGGTCTGTTTGTTTTAAACTCGTCGCGCGTAAATGTGAGTGCCGCGAGGGCAAATATCAATAAATGCCCCAGTAAGGTAATAAATAAAGAATGTCCGAAACCACTAAACCCAAGGCATATTACAGCAACTGCCGCATAAAAGGCATAAAGAAGGTATTGGCTCCAGGGGCTGCTGATACCTTCGCTTTTTAAGGTTTTACGCAGTTGGGAAGCCAGGAAAATCGCGATCAAAGGTTCTAATCCAAAACTCATAAAAGTGGTTAATACCGGTATTAATTGATGTATTTTAAAGTTCAGGCATCATGGTTTGCCTAATTTCAAATATATGAAATGTATTAACTGTTCGTTACATATTTTAATGACCAGTTGGCATTTAAATTATATGAATAAGGCATTTAGGTGGTTAAACTTGAATAATGATAAATTTTTTTGGCAACGATGCCTGGTTTAAAATGATAAAAAGTTACCTATATTAGCAATTATGTCCAAACAAACTAACATATTATAAACCAATGGAGAAATCGAGAAGAAATTTTATAAAAAACTCCGCAATCGCGTCGGCTTTAGTAGCAGCTGCGCCTGCCAAAAGTTTTTCTATTTTACATAAAGATATTCAGCCTGATGATCATACCATTGGGCATAATGGGTTTACCTATAAAGCTGATAAAGGGTGGGCCAAAATCAGCGTTAACAGTAATCCGCTGGCCAATTGCCATGAAATGGTACAGGACAGTAAAGGCCGCCTGATTATGTTGGGCGATCATACCCATAACAACATCCTGATATTTGATAAATCGGGCAAGTTGCTGGATTACTGGGGAACATCCTTACCGGGCGGTCATGGTTTAAGTATCAGTAAAGAGGGCGGTGAAGATTTCCTGCTGCTTACCGATTGCGGCTGGGCATCTGACAGAACAGGAGCCAATTATGGTCAATCGGGCCAAGTATTAAAAACTACTTTAGATGGTAAGCTGATCTTTGCCATAGGCCACCCGCGTACCATTGGTATTTACAAAGATGACGAGCCGTTTAAACCTACCGAAACCGCTGTAGCCCCTAATGGCGATATTTACGTGGCTGATGGTTACGGATCTGATTACATTATCCAATACAATAGCAAAGGCCAGTACATTCGTCATTTTGGTGGTCATCACAATACCAATAAAGATCATAACCTGGTTAACGCGCATGGTATTACGGTTGATACCCGCGATAAAAATAACCCTACACTCATCTGTACCTCACGCGAAGAGAACTGTTTTAAAATATTTACGCTTGATGGCAAATTCATCAAACGTATTGATATGCCGGGTATGTATGTATGCCGCGCGGTAATTAACGAGCAGAATATTTACGCCGGTGTTTGCTGGTCAAAAGATGCGGCCGGTAAACGTTTCGATTACTCAGGCTTTGTAACCATACTTGATGCCGATAACAAAGTGATCTCAAACCCGGGTGGTGCCGCGCCGGTTTATAAGAATGGTGTTTTACAGCAAACGCTGCAAGCTACTAATCCCGTATTTCAACATGGTCATGATGTATGTGTTGATGAGGATAAAAACGTATACGTATGCCAGTGGAACGCGTATCACACAGCGCCGGTAAAATTAACACGGGTATAATTGATTTATAACTTAAGGTGAAGGGAATTATTGTAAAATTGACATTTTTAATGATCAGATAGGTTATAAAGCCGATCTAAATAATAAATTTGTCGTAGTTCAATAATCCATCAATGCGGCATGTTAATAACGTGCTGTAGAAACCTTAGTAAGTAAATATAATGTTCATTAACAAAAATGTTTTAAAGGCTGTTGGTATCGGCCTGGGAATGTGTGTAGGTCAGGCTTTGTTCGCGCAGCAAAAGCAACTGGCAGATTATGTTAACCCTTTTGTTGGCGCAAGCACCAATATGCATTTGGCAGGTAATCCTGCAGGTTTAGGTAAAACATTCCCGGGGGCTGCCGTTCCTTTTGGTATGGTGCAGGTAAGCCCTAACACTATAACCGGAGGCGATAATGGCCCGGGCTACAGTTATGAGCATAAAACTATTGAAGGGTTTGCCCTGACGCAAATGAGCGGCGTGGGCTGGTATGGCGATCTGGGAAATTTTTTGGTGATGCCAACCACGGGCTCCTTACAAACCAGCGCAGGTAAAGAAGGTAAGCATGATGGTTACCGTTCCTATTATGATAAAAAGAGCGAAAAAGCTTCGGCTGGATATTATTCGGTGATGCTTACAGATCACCAGATTAAGGCCGAGCTTACAGCCGCGCCTCATAGTGGTATCATGAGGTTCACTTTTCCGCAAGGTAGCGATTCTCGTATACAGATAGATCTGGCCCGAAGGGTAGGTGGTACATCGGTAATGCAGTATGTTAAAGTTGTTGATGATCATACTATTCAGGGTTGGATGAAATGTACACCTGAAGGTGGCGGCTGGGGTAATGGCGACGGTCAGGCATTTTACACCGTTTACTTTTACGCCCAGTTAAATAAGCCCATTAAAGATTATGGCGTGTGGAGCGCCAGCATCCCCGAAGGGCAAACCCGCAAGTTACAGGATATTGAAAGCGATAAATACCAGGATATCATAGCACACGCTGCTATACTGCCGGGCACCAAAGAAAAGCTGGGCAAACACCTTGGCTTCTATGCCGATTTTGATACCAAAGCCAATGAGCAGGTAGTACTGAAAGCCGGTATTTCGTACAATAGCATTGAAGGGGCAAAAAACAATTTAGAGTCTGAAATAAAGGATTTTGATTTTGATAAGGTACACCTACAGGCCCGCGCTTTGTGGAACAAGGCTTTAGCCAAAATTCAGGTTACCGGCGGCAGTACCGAAGAGAAATATAACTTTTATACTGCCCTATATCATACCATGATTGATCCGCGAACCTTTCAAGATGTTGACGGAAAATACCCGGGCGGTGATTTGAAAGCGCACACAGCGGATCATTTTACTAAAAGAACCATATTCAGCGGTTGGGATGTATTCCGCAGCCAGATGCCTTTGCAAACATTAATCAATCCGGGTTTGGTTAATGATCTGATCAACTCGCAGGTTACATTGGCAACAGAAAACGGCAGGCAATATTTTGACCGCTGGGAGCTGTTAAATGCCTACAGCGGTTGTATGATCGGTAACCCGTCTATCTCTGTTATTGCCGATGCTTATAAAAAAGGTATCCGCGGCTATGATATTGATAAAGCTTATCAATACAGCATCAATACGCAGAATAAATTTGGGAATGGTGATCGTGGTTTTAGCACTGGCGGCAGTAGTGTATCAGGTACGTTAGAGTATGCTTATTTTGATTGGTGTATAGCGCAGATAGCCAAATCAATCGGTAAAACGGATGATGCCGCAAAATATGCTGAAAAGGCTAAGGCTTACAAAAATGTTTTCGATCCGGATAAAAACTGGTTCCGCCCTAAAAAGGATAACGGAGAGTGGATGGCCTGGCCTGCTGAGGGTAGGTTAGAGCAAAACTATGGCACGGTAGAAAGTAACCCTTATCAACAAGGCTGGTTTGTACCTCAAGATATTCCGGGTTTGGCCACACTGCTTGGCGGCAATGATAAAGCTATAGCAGATTTGACTGCTTTCTTCGAGAAAGCGCCTGCAAACCTGCTTTGGAACAATTATTACAATCATGCCAATGAACCGGTACATCATGTGCCATTTTTATTTAACCGTTTAGGTGCTCCCTGGCTTACCCAAAAGTGGACAAGGATCATCTGCAACCGCGCTTACCATAACAAAGTTGAAGGCTTAGTAGGTAATGAGGATGTGGGACAGATGTCGGCATGGTATGTGCTCGCTGCAAGTGGTATAGCGCAGGTTTGCCCGGGCGATATGCAGTACGAGATCACCAGCCCGGTTTTTAGTAAAGTAAAGATCAACCTTGATCCAAAATATGCCAAAGGCAAGGCATTTACCGTGGTTGCAAAAAATAACTCGCCTGCTAATATTTATATTCAAAGTGCTACGCTTAATGGCAGGCCATATCATCAATGCCATCTGGATTACGCGGCCATTTCATCAGGCGCTACACTTGAATTGGTCATGGGGCCAAAGCCAAACAAGGCATGGAGGAAATAGTGGATATTTTAAAGACTTACGAAGTTTTCAAAACTTCGTAAGTCTGATGCTTCTTAGTAACTGTAAATAAATAGAAAAGGGTTAACGTTTAAAACGTTAACCCTTTTTGTTACCATGTAATTGCCTGAAAATTAATGTTTCATGCTTCAGGTTACATGCACTTACCACACAAAAGCCAAATAAGCTGAATAGCTTGGTAAAATTAGAACCGTAAACTTTACATTTATTTTTTATTTTAGCCAAGAAAACCGCGGCGGAGGATGAAACGTGCGCCTTTGATAGAAGCAAAACCACGGTTTTAACCAATTATCTGAATAAAATTTTTCTTTTAAAATGATAAGAAAACTTCTTTGTTTTTCGATGTTTTGTGCGCAGCTAATATTAGCTATTGGCGCAAAAGCCCAATCGGCTAATCCGGGGTTGCACCAGCCAGGTTTAGTTATTTGGGATGATAAACCTGCTAAAACCTGGATGACCGAAGCTTACCCAATGGGTAACGGCCGTTTTGGTGGAATGGTATTTGGCGGCCCGGCGCAGGAGCATATCCAGTTCAATGAAATCAGTTTATGGACAGGCGACGAAACAAACACAGGCGCCTACCAGGCCTTTGGTGATCTGTTCATCCATTTTGATGGTAAAGACACCTCGCAAAAAGCCCCGGCCGATTACCGCAGGCAGCTTGACATTAGCAAGGCGGTTCAAGAGATAACTTATACCGATAATAGTGTAGCCTACAAGCGCGAATATTTTTGCAGTTTCCCCGATAAGGTAATGGTGCTGCATTTTACTGCTGGCTCTAAAGCAGCCTACTCGGGCATCATAAAACTGGCCGATGCGCATAATGCAGTTGTTAAAGGTAATGCGGCTTCTTTACAAATTGCCGGTAAGCTGGATAACGGTTTAGCTTATAACGCTACAGCTTTAGTGAAAAACGAAGGTGGTTCAATTACAATTGAGAGTGATGGCAAGGGCGGCTCCCAACTCCACATTACCAATGCCGATGCTTTTACTATTTTACTTTCGGCAGCCACAAATTACAGCAATAAACGCAGCGATGGCTGGCGGGCCGGTAACCCGGATGAAAAAGTGCTGCAATCATTATCAGCAGCATCTGCTAAAACATTTACAGAACTATTAAACAGCCACCTGAAAGATTATCAGGATTTGTTTGGCCGTGTGGCTTTAAACCTGGGCAATACACCGGCTCAGGAAAGTGCCTTGCCTACTTATAAACGATTACTTGCCTACAAAACCAATGGCGACCCGCAATTAGAGGCATTGTTATATCAATACGGCAGGTATCTGCTCATCAACTCATCGCGCAAAGGTGGTTTGCCTGCCAACTTGCAGGGCTTATGGAACGAAAGCAATGATCCGCCCTGGAGAAGTGATTATCACTCCAATATCAATATCCAGATGAATTACTGGCTGGCCGAGCCAACCAACTTGTCTGAGTGTCATTTCCCATACCTTGATTACATCAACAGCATGCGCGAGGTAAAAAAGGAAAGCACTAAAAAACAATATCCCGGCGTACGCGGGTGGACGGTTAAAACCGAGAATAACATTTACGGTGGTTCAAGTTTTTTATGGAATACACCGGGCAGCGCCTGGTATATGCAGGGTATTTGGGAACACTATGCCTTTACAAAAGATAAGGCATACCTGAAAAACTTTGCCTATCCCATTATTAAAGAGGTTGTAGAGTTTTGGGACGATCATTTAAAGCATCGTGCTAATGGAGTATTGGTATCACCGTTGGGCTGGTCGCCGGAGCATGGCCCAACCGAAGATGGGGTAACCTATGATCAGGAAATTATATATGACCTGTTTACCAATTACATTCAGGCTGCTGATATTTTAGGGATAGATAAAACGTACCGAAACCACGTAGCCGATATGCGCAAACACTTATTAATGCCTAAGATAGGCAAGTGGGGGCAATTGCAGGAATGGGAAACTGACCGTGACGATCCAAAGGATACGCACCGCCATTCATCTAACCTGTTTGGCCTGCATCCAGGCAAACGCATCAGTACTATCAAAACACCTCAACTGGCTAAGGCTGCTAAAGTAAGCTTGCTGGCCCGTGGAGACGTATCAACCGGATGGTCAATGGCCTGGAAAATGAATTTTTGGGCCCGCTTGCAGGATGGTGACCATGCCTACAAAATATTAAACAACTTTATCACCCTTGTTGGTGGTTCGGGAGTAAATTATAACGAGGGTGGTGGCTTGTACGCCAATTTGTTCTGCGCTCACCCGCCGTTTCAGATAGATGGTAACTTTGGTTACACGGCAGGCGTTACCGAAATGCTGCTGCAAAGCCAAACAGATGAAATTCAGTTATTGCCAGCGCTGCCCAATAAATGGGCAACCGGTAGCGTACAAGGCTTACGTGCACGCGGCGATTTTGAGATCATCAATATGGAATGGAAGGATGGTAAGATTGTTAAACTATCTATTAAATCATTAGCCGGTGGCATTTGCAAATTACGTGTGCCAAATGCTTTAAAAAGTAGTGCAGCCGTATCAAAAAGCGCGGGAACGGGCCGGGAGTTAGGTTATAGCTTCAGTACACAGGCAGGTAAGGTTTATGATTTTATGGCAGGTATTTAAGCAACATATGGTATGTTAAAATTGAATCATCTTATTGCCCTCGCGTTGATCTGCTTTTTTTTGCCGGTAAAAGGGCAGGATGGTAGCAAAACCGGTCTTTGGAAAGGTTTTGAAAAAGTAAAGTTAACTATTGATGGTCATGAAGCTTATTATGTAAAACCCGCGCATCCGCTGCCGGGTAATCCCTGGGTGTGGCGCGCCTCATTCCCGGATTGGCATACGGAAATTGACAGCATATTATTAACAAAGGGTTTTTACGTAGCGTTCATTAATGTAGATGACCAGTATGGTAGTCCGCAGGCGTTACAGGCCTGGGATAAGTTTTATACCCATTTAACCGTAAAACAAGGTTTTGCTCCTAAAGTTGCTCTGGAGGCAGTAAGCCGCGGGGGCTTATATGCCTATGGCTGGGCCAAGCGCAATCCGGATAAGGTAAGCTGTATTTATGCGGAAACTCCCGTGTGCGATTTCAAAAGCTGGCCCGGAGGCAAGGGTAAAAGCCCCGGTGATGCTAAAGCATGGGCAGAGTTAAAACAGGTTTACCATTTTGCCGAAGAGCAGGCGCTTGCTTATAAAGACAATCCTATTGATAACCTGGAAGGGTTGGCATCATTCCGGGTACCGGTTTTACATACCATTGGTTTGGATGATAAACTGGCTCCGCCCGATGAAAATACTTACCTGTTTGCTCAAAAGTATGTAGCCTTGGGTGGCCCGATGAGTATTCATCCCATAACGCAGGGGCCGTTTGAATTGCAGGGGCATCATTTTAATATTGACAGGCCTGATTATTATGCTGATTTTATTTTTAATAATTCGTACCCGGTAAAAAATATCCTGCCTTACAGCAATTTCTTTAAAACAGCTGGCAAGCTTAATAATTTTTATTACGCTGTTACGGTAAAGAAAAAGGCCACAGTGTCGTTTTTAGGTGGATCAATTACCTTTAACCCCGGTTGGCGCGATAAGGTTTGTAAATATCTGAAAGAAACTTATCCGGCTACCGATTTTCATTTTATAGCTGCCGGTATACCTTCATTGGGTAGTTTGCCCCATGCTTTCCGCGTACAGCGTGATATTTTAGATTCAGGCAAAACCGACCTGATGTTTGTTGAAGCTGCCGTGAATGATAGGGGTACAGATAGCACTACGCAGGTGCGCTCTTTAGAAGGGATAGTACGGCACGTAAAAAAGGTCAACCCTTACACCGATATCATCTTCATGGCTTTTGCCGATCCTCAAAAAACAGAAAACTATAATAAAGGCAAAGTATCGCCCGAGTTGGTAAATCACGAAATGGTAGCCTGGCATTATAACATCCCTTACATTAACCTGGCAATGGAGGCTCATGACAAAATAAAGAATGGAGAGCTTAACTGGGCCGATGATTTTAAGGATATCCATCCCTGGTATCACGGGCAGGAATTATATTTTGCTACTATAAAAAGCTTATTACAAGCCTGCGTTCAGGATCAATATAGAACGCTTGCAAAGGCAAATCTGCCGCAGCCTATTGACAAGGCAAGGTTTGAAAACGGGCATTATTATAATATCACCAATGCTAAATTGGGCAAAGGCTGGCAGATCACCCCGAACTGGAAACCTACCGATGGTTTGTCGGTACGTGATGGTTTTGTAAATGTACCGGTATTAAATTCAGACGAACCCGGTGCCGAGTTATCATTGTCTTTTAAAGGTAATGCGGTAGGTATAGCGGTTGTAGCCGGAGGAGATGCGGGTACCATTTCGTATGCTGTTGATAAAGCCCCCTTTAAAGATCTTGACTTGTTTACAGAATTTAGCAGCTGGCTGCATTTGCCTATTTATCATTTGCTGGGCGATAATTTAAGCGGCGGCAGTCATGTGCTTAAAATTAAAATAAGCGCTCAAAAAAATGACGCGAGCAAAGGGCATGCCTGCAGAATAGTGAACTTTTTTGTGAACGATAAATAACCTTTTTATAAACCTGCATATGATGAAGAAAAAGTTTGGGATTATTTTAGTACTGACATGGGCCACGGGCGTGGTTGGCTTTGCCCAAAATAAATCCTTGAGGTTGCACTACGATAAACCTGCCGCCATTTGGGAAGAAACCCTGCCACTGGGCAATGGTCGCCTGGGTATGATGCCTGATGGTGGTGTAAGCAACGAAAAAATCGTACTGAATGATATTACGCTGTGGTCAGGCTCGCCGCAGGATGCCAACAATTACGAAGCCTATAAAAAGCTGCCGCAAATACGCGAGCTATTATTAGCCGGCAAAAATGTGGAAGCGCAGGCTTTAATTGATAAGGATTTTGTTTGCAAAGGCCCCGGATCGGGGGGCGCTCAATGGGGCTGCTACCAGACTTTGGGTAACCTTGATCTGAAATTTGATTATCAGCAAACTAATAACGCTGAGGTTAAATTCAGCAATTACCAGCGGGAACTTTCCTTAAACAGCGCAGTAGCCAATTGCAGTTACCAGGTTAATGGCGTTACCTACAAGCGTGAATACTTTACCAGTTTTGCCGATGATGTAGACTTGATCAGGCTAACGGTTGATAAACCGGGGACGCTTAATTTCAGCATCAATATTTCCCGTCCTGAACGGTCGGCAACCAGTGTAACAGGAAATACGCTGCAAATGCAGGGCCGTATGGATAACGGTACTGACGGCAATGGCATGCAATATCTGGCCAGTGTTAAGGCACAGCTAAAGGGTGGTTCATTAAGTACCACAGCAAATAGTTTGGTAGTAAAAAACTCCACAGAGGTTATCATCTATGTATCGGTTGGTACAGATTTTCGTAAGCCGGATTTTAAACAACAGGTGCAGCAGGCGCTCGAGGCGGCTATGAAAAAGCCATATGCCGTGCAAAAGCAACAGCATACAACTAACTATCAAAAACTATTTAACCGGGTTGATATTAACCTGGGCCCGGCTAAATCAGCTTCGGAAACTACCGATCAGCAGTTGATCAGTTTTCATAATAATCCGGCTGCCGATAAGGATATGCCAGTGCTGTTTTTTCAGTTTGGCAGGTATTTGAGCATATGCAGTACCCGTGTAGGCTTGTTGCCACCGAACCTGCAGGGCTTATGGGCCAACCAGCTGCATACGCCCTGGAACGGTGACTATCACCTGGACGTAAACGTACAGATGAACCATTTTCCGGTAGAGGTAGCCAATCTGTCTGAACTTAACCTGCCGTTGGTTGAGCTGGTACGTGGTTTGGTTAAGCCGGGCGAAAAAACAGCCAAAGCTTATTACAATGCAGATGGTTGGGTAGCTCACGTAATCACCAATATCTGGGGTTGGACAGAACCCGGCGAAAGTGCCTCGTGGGGAATAACCAAGGCCGGTTCAGGATGGTTGTGCAGCAACATTTGGGATCATTATGCTTTCACCAATGATAAGGCCTATCTGAAAAGCATCTACCCGATTTTGAAGGGTTCGGCGCAGTTTTATAGCAGTATACTGATTAAAGATCCTAAAAGCGGCTGGATGGTGACCGCGCCTTCTTCATCGCCTGAAAATAGCTTTTACCTGCCAGATGGCACACATGCCAGCATTTGTCTGGGTGCTACTATCGATAACCAAATCATGCGAGAACTGTTTACCAATGTAGTTACCGCATCTGAAACCTTGGGTATTGATCAGGCATTTCGGGATACCTTGAAATTAAGATTGAAGCAGATACCGCCACCGGGTGTGATCAGTAAGGATGGCCGCATACAGGAGTGGCTGGAAGATTATAAAGAAACCGAGCCGCAGCACAGGCATATTTCGCATCTGTACGGTATTTACCCGGCATCCGAAATAACTCCCGAAGGTACACCTGAACTGGCTGAGGCCGCCAAAAAGACACTTAATGGTCGGGGCGACGATGGGCCAAGCTGGTCTATCGCTTATAAACTGCTATTCTGGGCACGCCTGCATGATGGTAACAGAGCTTATAAATTATTTACTGAGATCATGAAGCCAACGCAGCGTACTGATATAAACTATGGTGCCGGAGGCGGTATTTATCCTAACCTGTTATCGGCTGGTCCGCCGTTTCAAATAGACGGTAACTTTGGTACCACCGCCGGCATTGCCGAGATGCTGATACAAAGCCATGCCGGTTATATTGACCTGTTGCCTGCCATTCCGGATAGCTGGAAGGATTCAGGATCAGTCAAAGGACTGAAAGCCCGTGGTAATTTTACCGTTGATTTTGCCTGGAAGGCCGGTAAAATAACCGGCTATAAAATTACCTCGGCAAATGCCCGCAAGGTTAAGGTTAAAGTTAACGGCGAGGTAAAAGAGGTGATGACTCAAAAAGGGTAACCATTCATCAACAGTTTCAAATGAAAACTTTATAAGTTAGCTATTAACAATTAACCAATGTCAATAACCTTATTTTCTAAACATAATCCTATACAAGTGAGAAAAACGTTCCGAAATTATTGGGTGCCCTTTTGCCTTACAGCAGGAGCGGTGCTTACCACCGGCAGCAGCTTTGCCCAACAGGTAACCATCCCGGTTGAAACGCAGCACAATGCGCTGGTACTGCAAACCGATGCCGAGAAAAACCTTAAAATGGTTTACTTTGGCGCTAAACTGGGCAATACCAAAGAATATGAATCTATCCAGAAAATGTATAATCAGTCCGATGATTCGGGTATTCTTAACTCGGCCTATACACCGTCTGGTTCAGCAAACCTGGCCGAGCCTGCTATAACAGTTACCCATGCCGATGGCAATAAATCATTAAGTCTGGCTTATGTGAGCCATGTAGTAACCAAAGTTGATGATGATATTTCCTTATTAACCGTTACGTTGAAAGATCCGGCTTATGATTTTGAGGTTAAACTGTTTTACAAAACCTATTTTAAAGAGGACGTTACCGAACAATGGTCGGTTATAAAGCATGGCGAAAAGGGGATAGTTACCCTGAATAAATTCGCGTCAGCAAACCTTAACTTAAAAGGTGCAGGCTTTTGGCTGAAACAATATCATGGCAACTGGGCTTTGGAAATGCAGCCCGAGGAAGCCAAGCTGACACATGGCATTAAAACCATTGATAGTAAACTGGGTACCCGTGCCAATTTATATGAGCCATCTATGTTCATGGTATCTATGGACAAACCAGCTACTGAGGATGAGGGCAAAGTATTATTAGGCGCATTGGAGTGGTCGGGTAATTTTAAAATAGACCTGGAGCTTGATGTAGCTAATAATTTAAGGGTAATAGCAGGTATTAACAATGCTGCTTCTGAATATCACCTAAAACCGGGCGAGGAATTTACTACACCTGCATTGGTATATACCTACTCTGACCAGGGTAAGGGAGATGCCAGCCGCAAGCTGCAAAACTGGGCCCGCAAATATAAAATTGTTGATGGCGAAGGCACAAGGCTTACTTTGCTGAATAACTGGGAAGCTACCGGTTTTGATTTTAATGAAGCCAAATTGGCCGAATTGTTAAAAGATACCAAGAAACTTGGTGTTGATATGTTTTTGCTGGATGATGGCTGGTTTGGTAACAAATACCCAAGAAATGACGATCATGCGGGTTTGGGCGACTGGCAGGAAAACAAACAGAAATTGCCTAACGGTATCAGTTCATTAGTTAAAGAGGCGCAGGCCAATGGTGTAAAATTTGGTATCTGGATTGAGCCCGAAATGGTTAACCCGAAGAGCGAATTGTATACTAAACATCCTGATTGGGTGATTAAACAACCTAACCGCCCTGAAAAATATTTCCGTAATCAATTGGAACTTGATCTGGCTAATCCTAAAGTGCAGGATTTTGTTTTCGGTGTGGTTGATGATCTGTTCACCAAAAATCCTGATCTGGCTTATATTAAATGGGATTGTAACGCGGTTATCTATAATGCTTATTCAGCATATTTGAAAAAAGATCAGTCGCACCTGTACATTGATTATGTGCGTGGTTTATACAAAGTATTGGAACGGGTTCGGGCTAAATATCCTAAAGTGCCTTTGATGTTATGTTCTGGCGGCGGCGGCCGTGTTGATTATGGTGCCCTTAAATATTTTACCGAGTTTTGGCCAAGCGATAATACCGATCCGCTGGAACGTATTTTTATCCAATGGGAGTATTCTTACTTCTACCCGGCTATTACCAGCTCAAACCATGTTACCGATTGGGGTAAGCAACCACTTAAATTCCGTACAGAAGTAGCCATGATGGGTAAACTTGGTTTTGATATTGTGATCAGTAAGTTGAGTGCCGATGACCAGGCTTATCTGCACGAGGCTTTAAAAAATTATAACAGCCTTAAAGATGTGATCTGGCACGGTAACCAATACCGTTTACAAAGCCCCTGGGATAACGATGCGGCCTCTATCATGTATGTTAGTGAAGCAAAATCAACAGGTGTCGTTTTTAATTACCTAGTTAATAACCGTTATGGTACAGGCACCCATGTTCCGGTACGCCTGAAAGGGCTCGATCCGAATAAAAAATACCAGGTAAAAGAAATCAACCTTTATCCGGGAGCCAAATCATCATTAGAAAATAACCTGACCTTAACCGGCGATTTCCTGATGACCGTGGGTGTAAACCCGCATGTAAATAGCAACAGAACAAGCGTTGTTTTGCAGATAGATGAAGTGAAATAAGTTATAGCTAACACATAAACAAAAAAGGTGCAGCCACTGGCTGCACCTTTTTTGTTTATACAGGGATTTAAATATTAAGCCTCAATTGCCGGTGTATATTCACCTCTGCGTGCGGCATTGTTAATGCTGGCGCGTTTATAAAGGAGTTGCTGAGCAACGGACACATTCTCATCCTTACCGGCCCAATATTCCATTGCAGGTTGCTGAACAGCCCGGGCGAAAGAAAAAGTAAGCGCCCAGGGCAGCTTGTCGTTATACTTAATATGCATGGCATTCAGGTGCGCGCTGGCATCCTGTGCCGCTTGCCCGCCAGATAAAAAGGCTACGCCCGGGACAGCTGCGGGTACACAGCGCAACAGGCATTCTACAGTAGCATCAGCTACCTGTTCAACATCTGCCTGTACTGCAGCATCCAATCCGGACACTACCATGTTTGGCTTTAATATCATACCCTCCAGGTAAATGCGTTGCTGTATCAGTACCTCAAATACAATATGCAGTACCCGTTCGGTTACTTCAAAGCAGCGCTCAATGCTATGGCTGCCATCCATCAAAACTTCCGGTTCTACAATGGGTACTATGCCAGCTTCCTGGCACAGCGCCGCGTAACGGGCCAGCGCATGAGCATTGGCATAAATGCTGCCATCGGTAGGGGTATCATCAGCAATAGTAATTACAGCGCGCCATTTAGCAAATTTTATGCCCTGCGCAACGTAAACTTTTAACCGTTCACGCAAACCATCAAGTCCTTCAGTTACCTTTTCTCCCGGGAAAGCGGGTTGAGCTTTAGCTCCCTCATCCAGTTTAATGCCCGGTATAATACCGCCTTTTACCAGCAGATCAATAAACGGTGTTCCATCATTTGCCGCTTGTTTGGTGGTTTCATCAAATAATATGGCACCGCTTATACATTCGCCAAGCCCGGGTGTGGTTACTATCATTTCGCGGTATTTTCTGCGGTATTCTTCGGTTTGGGGTATACCGGCTTCCGCAAAGCGTTTATTGCAGGTGGCTACACTTTCGTCCATTGCTAAAAGACCTTTATCATCGGCCATGAGTCGTTGGGCAATGTTTCTCAATAATTGTTTATCCATGATGGGGTAGTGTTAATTTAAAGCTACAAACATGGTGGAGTGCAGCTTTGTTTGTTATAGTACAAAAGGTTTTCATCACTAATTTATGAACTTAATTCAATAAAAAATGTAATGGAAAATCAATATTTATGGAAGAAATTGTAAATTGTAATCATAAACTAACCTTGTAAAAACAAAAATTATGAATTCACGCCGCGACTTTTTACAAAAATTGGGGCTATCTGCCCTGGCACTGCATTTAACGCCGCTTTCGGGCTGGGCAAATAATCCTGTAAACCATCATGAAAAACCTTATGACGGTAAAATACTTAGAGTTGCTATCATGGGCCTGGGTGGTTACGGTACCCGTGTTGCCGAAGCTATGCAATCATGTACAAAAGCTAAGCTGGTTGGCGTAATAAGCGGCACACCCTCAAAGGTTAAGGATTGGCAAAGTAAATATGGTATCCCGGCTAAAAACTGCTATAACTATGAAAATTTTGATGCTATTAAAAATAACCCTGATATCGACGCGGTGTATGTAATTACGCCTAATGGTTTGCATCATGACCAGGTTATTCGCGTGGCAAAGGCAGGCAAACATGCCATTTGCGAAAAGCCCATGTCTGTTAATGCCCAACAGGGGCAGGAAATGGTTGATGCCTGTAAAAAGGCCAATGTGAAATTACTGGTAGGCTACCGCATGCACTTTGAACCTAAAACACTGGAAGTTATCCGGATGAGGCAAAGCGGCGAGTTTGGAAAAATCATGTTTTTTCAGGGCCAATGCGGTTTTACCATTGGAGACCCAAAACAATGGCGGTTGAATAAGCAACTGGCCGGCGGGGGCTCTATGATGGATATTGGTATTTATGCTATTAATGGATCAAGATATATGACAGGCGAAGAGCCTGTTTGGGTTACCGCACAGGAAACCAAAACCGATCATGAAAAGTTTAAGGAGGGGGTTGACGAAACCATCCAGTTTCAGTTTGGCTTTCCAAGCGGCGCTGTGGCATCTTGCTTATCAACTTATAATATGAATAATCTCGACCGCTTTTTTCTTGACGGCGAAAAGGGGTTTGCCGAGTTACAACCGTCAACAGGTTATGGCCCTATCAAAGGCCGCACGCATAAAGGCGAACTCAACCAGCCAGTAACCACGCATCAAACCGTGCAAATGGATGAGATGGCGGGTATCATTTTTGAAGGAAAACAGCCCATTGTGCCTGTAGATGGTGAAGAGGCGGTAAAAGACCTTAAAATTATTGACGCTATTTACCAGGCGGTTAAAACCGGCCAAAAGGTTGCAATTAAAGTTTAATAACTATCATAATCTTTAAATTTTTACAGGCCCGGTAAGCAATTGCCGGGCCTGTTTATTTACCAAACGTTTTATTATTCCATTTCAGGCAACCCTGAAAGGTCTATCTTCGTTTGTTTTCATAGATAAAATCTATCACTATACTTAAATACGTATTTTCTTAAGTTATATAAATTAGGTAAGAAGATACGTTTTATAAATAGTATGTAAAACCTGACTAATTGGTTGATTATTGTATTAAAACATTCAATAATTAATTTAATTGAATGTTTTAATACTAAGGTAAAAAATCCGATATTGCATTTCATGAAACAAAAGTTTGATCAGTTGTCAGCAAAATGCAGTAAGGTCACTACCAGGCACTACAGTACCAGCTTTTCCCTCGGGATCAGGTTTTTGGGGCGTGAACTGCGCGAACCGGTTTATGCCATTTATGGATTTGTAAGGCTGGCTGATGAAATTGTTGATAGTTTTCATGATCATGATAAAGCCGCATTACTTGCAGAATTTAAGGCAGATTGTTTTAAAGCAATTGAATTGGGGATTAGCTTAAACCCTGTGTTGAATGCTTTTCAGCATGCGGTAATAAGGTATAATATAGATCATGACCTGATCCATCTGTTCTTCAATAGCATGGAAATGGATCTGAAAATTCAGGATTATACACGCGAAAAGTATGATGAATACGTTTTAGGTTCTGCACAAGTTGTTGGCCTCATGTGTTTGCGTGTATTTACACATACTGATGCACAATTGTATGAGCAGCTGAAACAACCTGCAATGAAATTGGGTTCTGCTTTTCAGAAAGTCAATTTTTTGCGGGATATTAATGCCGATTACCATGAGCTGAACCGGAGTTATTTCCCCGGGGTAGATATGGATACGTTTACAGATGCCGATAAAAAATTAATAGAAGAAGAGATCAGTTTGGAGTTCAGAGAAGCGTTAACAGGCGTTAAGCAATTGCCGCTTACCGCCCGGCGAGGTGTTTACCTGGCGTATGTTTATTATAAAAAATTATTTCAAAAGCTCACTTGCCTGCAGCCGGATAGGGTGATGACCGAAAGGATCAGAATATCTAACGGTCACAAATTATGGCTAATGTGTGGGTCTTTTGTTCGTTTTCAAATGGGTTTATTATGAGTGTGATTGCAGATGATACGTTAATATTAGTTGATGAACAGGATAGGGAAATAGGTACGGCGGGTAAAACAGAGGTGCATTATTCGGGGCAGCTTCATAGGGCTTTCTCGGTATTTATTTTTACCGGTGATGGCCGCCTCCTGTTGCAGCGACGGGCAGGAAGCAAATATCACTCTGCCGGTAAATGGACAAATACCTGTTGCAGCCACCCCAGACCCGGTGAAAAAACCGAAGACGCAGCGCGCCGGAGGTTGTTTGAGGAGATGGGTTTAAGTTGTAATCTGATCCATATGTTTAGCTTTACTTATCGTGCAGAAATGGAAGATAGGGTAATTGAACACGAGTTTGATCATGTTTTTTTCGGGATCGCTAACGAGTTGCCCGAGCCCAATCCGGATGAGGTTTCGGCGTATTGTTATCAGGATATGGATGAACTGGTTACGGATATGCGAAAGGATCCTGACAATTACACCGAGTGGTTAAAAATATGCTTTGAACGCGTATTGGAAGCTTATATCAAAATATTTCCCGATCAGCAATTTAGATACCAGCCTGATTAACAGTGAAATTTAAAGGGAAGTATGGGATAATAGCAATATGATCTATCTTTATTAAACCCAAAACCTCATGACCATGCTTTACCCTGGTGTTTTTAATAATGATTTTTTAAATGCCCAAAGGATACTATGCGATCCACCAGCGGATGAGTTTATAAAAGACGTTTTTGAAGATACCACCCAAAAACAGGCATTATTTCAAAACTTAAATGCCCTTCATTATAATGAACAGGCAGATAAGTTTGCGGGCTATTATCCCGGGAATGATTTCATTAATAGTGCAGTTACATTACCTCAATGGGCAAATGCAAAGCTGATGACAAAAGGCGCGGCATTTTTTGCGAATCATGCAGAAGCTATTATGAATTTGCTGGGTTTACTGTCATTGCCCTATTGTTATGCTGCGGCAAATGGCGCTATGGTGCTTTATTTATCAGACAGGTTACGTACTGATACCCATAAACGTTTGCAGGAAACCGGTGAATTTGTGTGGGAGGTAATGGGCCCCGGAGCATTTGATTTTGGAGGGAAAGGATTTACCAGTATTTTAAAAGTACGATTGATACATGCCGCCGCACGTTATTATGTACAAAAAGACGGTAATTGGGATCTGGCTTGGGGAATGCCGGTTAACCAGGAAGATATGGCTGGTACCAACATCGCTTTTTCGCTGATTGTTATCAGGGGGCTGCGTAAGCTTGGCTATACTATTGAACCTGAAGAGCAGGAAGGTTTTCTGCATTTGTGGCGTGTGATTGGGTGCTTGCTGGGGATAAATCAGGAATTGCTGCCATCAGATATTCATTTGGTCAGAGAATTGGAAAATGCTATCCGCACCAGACAGTTCAGAGCATCTGAACAGGGTCAGGAATTAATGAGATCATTAACTCTTATTTTTAATGAAGCTGCAAAAGGCAAGGATCAAAATCCGCGGGATGTGTTGGGTTTGATACGTCATTTACTGGGAGATGAAATAACAACTATGCTGGCTATTGACACGCCTGAATTACCGCCGGATAAATTAAACTTCATCAAGATGTTGAGTTTATGGCAGGATCTGAAGCCGGGAAGCAAACCTCAGGTAGCTTATAAAAGCGCTTATCACAAATTACATAGATAATATTAAAACTCATGAGATCATACCAATTGGTACGCGAACTACTCGACCTTGTTGAAAAATTTGAACAGGAAGATGCCGGCGTTGCACCAACGCTTACAGACTTTGCCGGTTTTTTGGTTAACCACCTGGAAGGTCAGAACGATACCGCTACCACACTTGATGTCCGCTTTGGTGAGGAAGAATTACAAACGCAGCAAATGGCCTACCAGTTAGACAATAGCATTGCCCGTTTATTCATTTATATGAGCCGTTACGCCAAATTCTATATCAAAAAGGCATTGGATGGTACGGCACTACGCTCGGCAGAGGATTTTACAGCCCTGGCGATTTTGTTTACGCATGAAAGTTTATCCAGAAGTGAGCTCATCAGCCGTAATTTGCAGGAAAAGCCTTCCGGTACCGAGGTGATCACCCGCTTGCTACAGGCTAGGCTAATACAGCAGTGGGATGATGAAAATGATAAAAGAACCAAAAGAGTAGCCATCACCAATGGAGGAAAAGAATTGCTATATCATGTTTTTCAGGATATGAACCAGGTGAGCAAAATGGTAACCGGATCATTGTCAGCAGCCGAAAAATTTACGCTCCGTTATCTGCTGCAAAAACTCGAAAACTTCCATTACCATCACCACGAACTAAAAACCATTAAAAGCAAGAACGATCTGACCAAACATGCCGGTAAGTTAGTTTAGGTTACTTTCTTGATTTAAAATAATAGAAAAGGGAGCGTCATTTACGCTCCCTTTCTTGTATAAAACGGTAATATTATTGCTGGCCGTACAATACGCCACGGCCGCCGGTACCCACATACACTTTGCCAAATACCTGCCTGTCGGCGGCTATTACTTTTACGCCGGCAGGGAATTTTTGTGAGGCATCTATCTTATCCCAGTTTACACCAAGGTCTGTTGATCGGTACATGCCCAATACCCCATCTAATGTACCATAGCTATAAGCTGTAGGTGTTGTAGTGCCTGTAGCCGGTGCACCAAAAGATAACGCGGTTGAGGTGCTCAATGCGCTGATCTTTGTAAAAGTTGTACCACCGTTGGTAGTTTTGTAAAGGCCGTTACCATCCAGGCTTACCCAAACCTCGCCGGTTACACCGGGTCTTGCCGTAACAAACAGGTAAGAGTTTTTAGCAGGTATAGCAGTGGTGTTTTGCTGCGTCCATGATGCACCGCCATTGGTAGTAGCATACAAAAAGCCCGATTTATAAATATAAAAACGGTTACCATCTACACAATCGGCAGCTATGGAAAAATCTTTGCTCCAAACATCAACAGCGGCAACAGAACCTACAGGAGCTCCTGTGGCCGCGCTCCATGAAGCACCTCTGTCAGTGGTATAATATACAGCACCACCGGTGCCCCCAGCTATATAAACCATTTTATCCGGACTGGTAGCTGATATGGCTATACGGCCCAACTTAACACCTGCCGGAAGTGTGCGGGTTGTCCAGGTGTTGCCACTGTTGGCAGATGTAGCCAGTACAGTGCCGGTGCCATCATTACCGCTTGCGCCCAGTATAGCAATATTCGCCGGTGAACTTTCGCAATATGCTATGCTGAAGCCCTCATTGATGTTATAAAGTCTTGTAGGGTAAGCGTTAATATTGTCATGACGGAAACCGAACACATCGGCAGCGCCGGAATATAGGGCAGGCCCGCTTGGCGGGGCAGCCATAGTTAATATTACGGTTTCTTCGTGTCCTTTTTCGCGCGTGGTCCAGTCAACCGAGCCGGTTTGCCAGGCATTTGATGTGTACCAAACGCCAAACCAATCTGTGTAATAAAGGTCGCCGTGATGAAGCGGATCAAAAACGATATTTGAAGTAGCGCTCGAGAACCAGCTGGTTGGCCACCAGGTGGGCTCAACAGTTTTGGTGATAGGCAGGGCAGAGGTATTCATTTGCTGCCAGGTAGTACCGCCATCTGATGAACGGTATAAGGGGTTATTAAAGGTTGAATATCGTTGGCATACCGCTATTTTTAAATGGTCAGAAGCTTCTACCGATAAGCCGCAGTAGTTTTTACCAGCGCCGCCCGATGGGGTAATATCTTTCCAGGTGCTGCCATTCCATACGGTAACACCGGTGGTGTGACTAACATATAATTTGCCATCCACAACCTGCATACGGTTGGGCGAGGTTGGTGAGCCAGCTAAGGCTGTAAAAGTTGTTCCCCCATCGGTACTTCTATAAATACCTGATCCCGGAATTCCTACATAAACCTTGGCCGATCTGCCGCTTACCGCGGTAGCCGGATCAAGAACAACCGTACGCACGCCAATACCGCTTGTTCCGGTTGGTATGCTGGTTATTTTTGTCCAGGCCGCGCCTTCATTGGTACTGCGGTAAAGCCCGTCTGAGCGTGTACCGGCATAAATCACGGTACTTGTCAATGAATCGACAGCCAGACATTCACCAATCCAGCGCTGATCGCCGTTACCATTATAAGTGGTCGACATTAGTTTAGCCCAGCTTTGGCCAACATTATCAGAGCGGTAAACGCCATCATTCAGGGCCAGGTAAATGCGGTCGGGCTTATTGGCGTCAAGCGCCATCCCATCAACTCTGATGGTGCTGATACCGTCGAGCATTTGTACCCAGCGTTGATTGGTGCCGTCCCAATGGTACGCGCCGCCAACATCGGTACGTATATACATTCTGTTTGCTGTTGTAGGGTGAATAACAATACCAGTAACATAACCGCCGCCGCCAATGGTTACATTATCCCAGGTGTAGGGGATAACCGCATTTGAACTGGCAACTGTTTTTGAACGGGCCGCGTCATTGCCGGTCGCGGGCAGATTAGCCGCTTTTTTACATGATGATAAGCCCGGCAACATGGAAGCGCAGAGCAGAAATAACGAAACTGTTTTTTTCATAGTGATCAGATTTTTTTAGGATATGGTTTCAGTTTGTACTATTTTGAAGCATTTACAATTGCCGGCCAATTGCTTTTGATCATCAAGACTATAGCCAGGAAAGATTCTACTATATTATTTTTATTAATATTATAATATTTGCCCTGCGGCGCGAGTATAACAGTTTGAGTACTGAGTTAACAATAAAAAGAAATATAGTTAACAATGGCGATGTAGTTTTGAGGCCTATCTGCTTATGAATCCAATTACATTGAAACACACTTTAAAATATATTGCAGGTTTTGCAATGTGTTTATTAAGCCAATATATTTATGCGCAGCAGGCGCTTAAAGACTGTAAAAAGTGCATCATTATGGCCGAGCAGCAGGTACAGCGCGTTGCTATAGCCGATATTGATAAAAGGGAAATTATTTGGGATTGGATACCCGCCAAATCAAACATTAAGCCCGAACATGTAAAATGGTTTACCGCTATAAGCGATGCAAAGCCTGTTTATGATATGAAATATATCCTGGTTACAGCATCTGGTGGTGGTGTCGCGCTGGTGCGCATTGCCGATAAAAAAGCGGTGTTTTATGCCTATGCAGGTGGTAACACGCATTCGGCAGAGATTTTTCCGGATGGTAATATTGTGAGCGCATCCAGCAGCGGCCATTTTCTGACTGTTTTTAAGGTTGATACAGCTATTGCTGCCGAGCAGGTTTATAGTAAGAAAGTCCCTATTGAGTTTGGCCACAATGTAGTATGGGATAAGGAACATCGTGTTTTATGGACAGCAGCCATGAACAAGTTAAAAGCCTTTAAGTATAATTTTAATTGTGATAAACCGGATATTGAACTGACTGAAACCATTGATCTGCAGGGTACCGAGGCGCATGATCTGTTCCCGGTTTATCATGAAAATAAGCTTTGGCTAACTGATACAGCCGCTATATATACATTTGATCCGGCCACCAAGAAGATCGCTAAAACAAGCTTTAGCCGCCATAATATCAAAAGTGTTTCATCAGGCCCTGCAGGGTACCCTATATTGCTTTCAGAACCTAAAGAACAATGGTGGACTGATGCCGTTATCGATACAACGGGTAAGGTGATATTTGAAAAACCTGGCCTTAAAATATATAAAACCCGGTGGTTTTTGCCCAACTTGTTTACCTATCCAGCTAAGGAGGTTTTTAGGCAGTGTAAATAATTATATAACATACAGTAGGTAATTACTTAACAGTTTTGTTGCTCTTTTGCCGCGGTCACAATCACCTGTGATGCCCAAGCACCGGAGCAATGAATGATCATGTTAAACCCTACCTTATTAAACTGCTTGCTGAAAGCAAGGATCATGAGGCCTGCAAATACCTGTGGGATCAGTATCATGATACGCTGATAAAATTCGCCGTTGCTTATTTAAAATCAAAAGAACTGGCAGAAGAGGTAGTGGCCGATGTTTTATACCAGGTTTGGAATACCAAAGATAATTTAGAAAATATTCAGCATTTAAGGGTTTATCTTTTTACCGCGGTACGCAACCGGTGCTATACCCAATTGGCTAAGAAAAAGCGGGAGCAATCATTATTCGTAGTTACCAATGAGTTGAATGAAGATTCGCATGTAGATTTTCATATTAATCCCGAAAAGCAGATGATGAACGATGAACTGAAAAAGTTTATCAGCGAAATTATTGAAGATCTGCCTCCCCGCTGCAAACAAATCTATAAAATGGTGCGTGAAGAGGGCCTTCGGAATAAAGATGTAGCTGCCCAGTTAGGAATATCTATAAATACCATAGACGTGCAATTGGCTATAGCTTTAAAAAAGCTGACAAAGGCCATGCAGTTTTATTACAATAGATAATCATCTTTTGCAGGTGCCATATTTACTGTAAGCCACTAAAAGTATGGATTGTACATCCCCATTTATACCCGAAATGTTGATTATTAAAATAAAATGAAATAATGGTTAGTACAATTTCAATTTATGATTGTCTTCCATATAAAATATTGTTATTAAAAAAATTATTACGATATTATTTATCAGTTTTAAACTATAATATATGATGCAGGAAAAAATGACAAGACGGCAATGGGGTAAGTTAGCGCTTAAGGCTTCATCGGCCTTTGTTGGTGTTTCGGCCCTGTTTTATAGCAAGCCTACATGGAGTAAAGGTGCGCTGAATGAAAAGTATGATGATTTAAAAAATCCCGCGCAGGGAGTAATAATAGGCGTTCAAACTTATAGCTTTCGTGATCGTAACCTTGATGAGGCTATTGAAGCCATGAGCAAACTCGGCATTAAAAGCTGC
Source organism: Mucilaginibacter sp. (assembly GCF_039207105.1). Classification (GTDB taxonomy): domain Bacteria; phylum Bacteroidota; class Bacteroidia; order Sphingobacteriales; family Sphingobacteriaceae; genus Mucilaginibacter. The sequence goes on along the minus strand of NZ_JBCECK010000007.1, from coordinate 47,596 downwards.
GAGCTTTGGCAAGGTCACGTTGAACCGGCTGAATTTCAATGGAAAGCCGGTAGTACGCCCGAAGAAACAAAAGCCAAACAGGCAGGTCTTGAAAAATGGAGCGCCGCTTTAAACATGGACGAGATCAAAAAGCTGCGCGAGAAGATTGAAAAAGCAGGGATAAAAATTCAGGCCTATAATGGTTCTATTAAAGATAATGCTTCAGATGCCAGCATCGATACCACATTTCGGATAGCTCAGGCCCTGGGCACCGATCTGCTTACCACATCATCTACCGTGAGTGTGATGAAACGGGTTGATGTTTATGCCCAAAAATACAAGATCAGGGTGGGCATGCACAATCATGACCATTTTGAGAACCCGAATGAAATGGCATCACCAGACAGTTTTGAAAGGGGAATGGCCGGTAATTCAAATTATATAGGTATCAATCTGGATATCGGGCATTTTACTGCGGCCAATCAAGATCCGTTAAGTTACATCCGTGAGCATCATCAAAAAATATATTGCATACATTTAAAGGATAGGAAACGTAATCACGGTATCCGCACCCCATTTGGCCAGGGTGATACGCCTATAGCCGAAATATTGAAACTGATACGTGATAATAACTGGCCTATCCCTGCTAATATAGAATATGAGTACAAAGGAGATGCAGTTACAGAAGTAAAAAATAGTTTAGATTATTGTAATAAGGTTTTGGCCTCATAATTATATGGAAAATAATACGCAAAATTCCGGCATAACCAGAAAACAGTTTATTAAGCAAGCCGCTCTGCTTTCGTCGTTTTTTATAGTTCCGCGCCATGTGTTGGGTGGCAAGGGTTACACAGCGCCAAGCGATAAAATAAATATAGGTTTTATAGGAGCGGGCAGGCAATCGCTTACATTGCAAAAGAGTTTTCTGCCGCTTACCAATGCGCAAATAGTAGCTGTTTGTGATGTATACGAGGTTAAGGTTAATAACTTTGCGCAAATGGTAAATACTTATTATGCCCAGAATGCGCCCCAGCAGCAATACAACGGCATTAAAAGCTACCATGATTATAAAGATATCCTGAACCGTAAAGATATTGATGCCGTAGTAATTGCAGTGCCCGATCACTGGCATGCGGTAATAGCGGTTCAGGCTGCCAATGCAGGTAAGGACATTTATTGCGAAAAACCGCTGTCGTTAACTGTTGCTGAAGGCCGTGCTATGGTTAACGCGGTGCGAAAAAATAAGCGGGTATTTCAAACGGGCAGCATGCAACGTTCATGGCCCGAGTTCAGGCAGGCTGCCGAATTGGTGCGCAATGGCTATTTGGGCGAATTGAAAGAAATTAAGGTAAGCGTAGGCGGTCCGCCGGTTGATTTTAATTTGCCAGAAGAACCTGTAGCTGCTGGCCTGGACTGGAG
>NZ_JBCECK010000007.1:0-46188 GCF_039207105.1 Mucilaginibacter sp. | reverse complement strand
GTACCTGGTTAGGCCCCAACGAGTACCATTTTTATAATCATGAGTTAGATCCTGCTCCTGGTGAGAATATGTGGGCCAGGTGGCGCGATTTTAAAGGTTTTGGCGGCGGAGGTATGACCGATTGGGGTGCCCACATGTTTGATATTGCTCAATGGGCAATGGATATGGATGAAAGCGGTCCCTTAGAGGTTATTCCCCCTGATGGTAAAGAACATGCTTTCCTGACCTATATTTATGATAGTGGCGTAAAAATGTATCACGAAAATTTTGGTAAACAAAATGCCATGCGTTTTATTGGTACAGATGCCACTATTGATGTACAAAGGCATAAACTGGTAGTGCCGGAAAACTTGCAAAATAAGCAAATTGGTGAAAGTGAAAAGCATGTTTATTTGAGCACCAACCATTATAATGATTGGCTAACTGCTATAAAACAGCGCAGCAAGCCAATTTGCGATGTAGAGACCGGTCATCGTACGGCTACAGTTTGTAATATTGGTAACATAGCCTATGAAGTTAAAAAGCCATTGAAATGGGATCCCAAGAAAGAACAATTTAATGATGCCGGTGCTAACCAGTTGCTTAGCCGCAAAATGAAGGCCGGGTTTAATATTTTATAATTACAGATTAGTAGCCTTTTTAGCTATTTAAAATAAAAAGGAATTAAAATACTTATTTGTAAAAGTGTTTAGCCGTTTTACATAAAACTGCTGTAGAGATATGGGTGTTAAAAACAGAGTGTGGATTTTGATGGGTAAAAAGCTTTCGGGCTCGTTAACGCATGACGAAGAACAGGAGCTGGAGGAGCTTTTTCAAGCCTATCCGGATGTTTGGTACACCTATGAAATATTAAATAGCCTTGACGAAAAAGAGGATATTCCGCAGGGCTTTATTAATGAAATTGAAACACTGTTAAAATACGATGAGATCCATATAGCAGATAAGGTTGAACAGGTAGTTGTTCACAAACCTAAAATACTGCCTATGTGGTTAAGGGTGGGCGCAGCCGCGGCTGTATTGGTTTCTTTTTCATGGATAGCGATATTGGGTTATAAATACTTCAATAATACCTCAAAGTCAGTAAGCGATAACAACGAAATTGTTGTACAGAAAGGTACTAAGACCGATGTTACCCTACCAGACGGCAGCAGGATCATTTTAAACTCAGGCAGTAAGCTGACTTATGCTAAAAATTATGCCTCGGCCGATGTGAGGGAAGTTACCTTATCAGGTGAGGCTTACTTTAAAATTGTACATGATCAGCAACATCCCTTTATTATCCATACTGCTCATTTCGATATCAGGGATATCGGGACAACCTTTAATGTACATGCTTATCCCGGCGAAAAAAACTCAGAAACAGCACTAATTGAAGGCGCAATTGAAATAGCGCTGAAAAATAATGCCGCTCAAAAAATTCTGCTTAAACCTCATCAAAAAGCCACACTTAATAATAGTAACCATAATTATAAGATCATATCCCTGAATGCGGTTAACGGCAGCAAAAGTGAATTTGCCGAAACAGCCTGGATCAATGATGAGCTGATATTTAAAAATGAAGCGTTTGAAGATCTGGCCAAACAAATGGAAAGACGGTATAATGTTGAAATTACCTTCGTCGATGAAAAAATAAAAAAAGCATATCTCACCGGTACGTTTAAAAATGAGAGCATTGACCAGGTTTTAAAAGTACTGCAATTGCTTACCCCCTTTAAATACCAGATCAATCGCGATAAAATAACTATCCAGTCCATATAAATTCACACCCTCTTTCGTAATAATCAACCAGCCATTTGGCCGGTTTCTTTCCTATGCTCAAAACGCATTGCTTTTGAATAAGACTCTTTTTGCTGTAACTGTAATAAGTATGGATCAATAGCCTGTGTGCGGGGATTTACAAATAGTTATAAAATAAATATTTCTGCTTAGTAGAATTATGAAAGTTCACAGTCTTCTCACATATATAGGCAATAGTTGCAGAGTTTGTTCACCTTTTTTAAAAATTATGAAATAAAATTTACATCGCACCACACCAAAGTTTGCTAAACGAAAAAAGGGAAATGCGGCAACATTCCCCTTTAAAATTTTAAGCAAGAACTAAAAACGAGCGTACTTGAATTACCCCATTTATTATTGATTACTTAAAACACAAATGTATGAAAAAAAAAATGCTGCATGCGGTTAAATGCCATATGCGGAAGCTTCAACTAACTATGCGGTTTACCATATTATTCGTATTTCTGTTTTGCATGCAGCTATCTGCAAAAGTGTATTCTCAGAAAGAGGTTACTGTAAAAACAGAAAAAAAAGAAGTTAAATTGATCAAGGTATTTGAAATGATTGAAAGTCAGAGTAAATACCGTTTTTTTTATAACAACAATGAAGTGCCTGTTAATGAAACGGTACAGATAAAAACCAATGGCGAAGTAGCAGTGGAAGACCTGCTGCAGTCCACCTTGAAGAAATTCGATCTTATTTACAATATCCTTCAAAACAATCTGATCATTATTGGGCCAAAAAACAGTAAAATGGCCCCGATCAAAATAAAGGGCGTTGTTAAGGATAGTAAGGGAGCACCATTACCCGGTGTTTCTATCCGAATCAAAAATCTGAATAAAGGGACTATAAGCGATGTGCGCGGTCGTTTTGAGATAGACGCACCTGACGATGCTGTATTGGTATTTTCATACATCAGTTTCCAGACACAGGAAGTAACTGTAAACAGCAAGAAACCAGTGATGGAAGTAACCCTGCTTGATGACAGTAAAAACCTTGACGCTGTGGTAATAGTAGGTTACGGAACGCAAAAAAAATCGTCGGTTACGGCAGCTATTTCTACCTTAAAAGGTGCGGATATCGTGAATAACCCCGTAGCAAACATCAGCAATAGTTTAGCAGGTCGCATACCAGGCATATTGGCTTTTCAGGCCAGTGGTGAGCCGGGTGCCGATGATGCAAACATTAGCGTGCGCGGAGTTGGTACAACGCAAACATCAAATAACACCCCGCTTACTATTGTTGATGGTATCCCGAGACCGTTTTCGCAGATCAACCCTAATGAAATTGAGAGCGTAACTGTGTTAAAAGATGCTGCCGCGGTAGCTCCATACGGTTTAGCCGGTGCCAACGGTGTAATTTTGGTTACTACCAAACGTGGTAAAGCAGGTAAAATTTCTTTAGCTTACAATAGCTGGTATGGTATTCAGCGCCCTACAAATTATCCCGACTTTTTAAACGCTTATGACTATGGCGTGGCTTTAAATCAGGCTAATAAAAATGCCGGTTTACCTGCAGCATATACAGATGACCAGCTGCAAAAATATAAAGACCATTCAGACCCTAACCATTATCCTGATAATGATTGGCTGCGTGATGTATTGAATTTTAGCGCGCCTATGACATCGCATAACTTAACCTTTAGTGGTGGTTCAGATAAAGTTCGTTTCTTTAGTTCTTTAGGCTATTTATACCAGGAAGGTTCTGTGCATGTTATCAATTATTCTAAATACAATATTGCTACCAACGTTGATGTAAACGCTACCCCAACTACTACGGTATCATTGGATATAAAAGGCACTTACGCCAAAACTAAAAACCCCGCAGGCACGTCAGGAACGGGTATTTATACCTCTGTTACCAAAAACTCGCCCTTGTTAAAAACACCTTTGCAGTTTACCAATGGTATGCCGGGTAATACTTTATTGCCATCAATATATGATAGCGGTTATAATAATAGTGATAACAACACGCTGTTTACCCAGTTATCTATCGAGCAAAAGCTGCCTTTTGTACCGGGTTTGGCTATTAAAGGTGTAATTGCATACGATAAGAACTATTTATTCGGAAAGGCTTTTCAAACACCTTATACCTACTATAGTTTAAACGCCTCAAATGAATACGTACCGGTTAAAGCGGGCGTAGCGGCACCCAGCCTAACCGAAAAGTTTAATCAGGGTATAAATACCACGCTGCAAGGTTACATTACTTATCAGCGTTCGTTTGGTAAAAATAATGTGAACCTATTGGCCGTTGCCGAAAAAAGAGATGGTAACAATAACGCTTTTGGTGCTTCGCGCCAAAACTACCAGGTTTATCTGGATGAGCTTTCATTAGGTAGCTCCAATAAAAACGATTACGATAACAGTGGGTCGTCAAGCAGTTATAAACAAATGGGCTACGTATACCGCGCCGGTTATGACTATGATCAGAAATATTTTGCCGAGTTTTCGGGCAGGTATGATGGCGACTATTATTTTGCTCCCGGTAAACGATACGCCTTTTTTCCAGCTTTTTCGGTAGGATGGCGGTTATCGCAGGAGAGCTTTATCCGGGATAATTTTACCTGGATTGATAATCTGAAGCTGAAAGGCTCAATTGGTAAATCGGGTAACCTGGCTGGTACGCCGTTTCAATACCTAAGTTCGTACGGAGTTAAAAATAGTTATGTATTTGGTGGTACTTCATATACCCAGGTGCAAGGAGTTCAGGAAAGTGCCGAAGCTAACCCTAATATAACCTGGGAAACTTCAAACAAGGTAAATATTGGCTTAGAGGGCGATTTATTTAAAGGCCAGCTGAACTTTGAGGTTGATGTGTTTAAAGAACGCCGCTCAAACATGCTGGTAAGTCCTAATGCTGTAGTTCCTGTTGAATATGGTATTGGCATTGCCCAGGTAAATGAGGGTATCATGGATAACAAAGGACTTGATTTTTCCATATCTCACTCGCACAGATTTTCAAATGGCTTAACCTATAATTTAGGTTTTAACTTTAGCTATGCCCAAAATAAATTAATACAAACTTTTGAAAGTCAGGATACTTACAGTAATCCGAACAGGAGAAAAACAGGCAGGCCTTTAAATACCCAGTTTGGTTTGCAGGCTATAGGCTTTTTCCAGTCGCAGGCCGATATAGATGCTTCACCAACCCAGTTTGGTACATTAATTCCGGGCGATATCAAGTATAAGGATGTTAACGGCGACCATAAAATAGATCAGAACGATTATGTGCCGATAGGTAAGCCATCTTTCCCCGGAATTATTTTTGGTTTCACCGGCAACGTAGCCTGGAAAGGGATTGATCTAAGCATGCTTTGGCAGGGAGCCGGTAATGATAATTATATGCTTACCGACGAAGCGGCGACCGCGTTTTTTAACGGCGCCAAAATATTTAAAGAACAATTAAATACCTGGTCGCCAAGTAATCCTAATGCCAAGCTACCTATATTGCTGCCTTCGCCGGATACCAATACCTCGCAGCCATCCTCACTGTTTGTACAAAACGGAGCTTATTTGAGGCTTAAAACCGCGCAGTTGGGCTATACTTTCCCGCTGTTGTTTACCAACAAAATCGGACTGAAATCTTTAAGGGTTTTTGCTTCCGGACAAAACCTGTTAACATTTTCAGCTAATAAATTCATTGATCCTGAAATATCCAGCTCAGGAAGTACAAGGGCAAGGTATTACTTCCAGCAAAAGGTTTTTTCAATGGGGATAAATGTGAATTTCTAATTTCTTAGGATACAAAAATGAAAGCAATAAAATCAATTATTTTAGCAATAGTTTGTATATCGGCAGTATCGTGTAATGACAAATCGTTAGATGTTACCCCAACAGATCAGTTAACGGATGCTACCGTTTTTACATCGGCAGCCAACGCTACGCTGTTTTTAAATGATATATATAATAGTTTAAACCCGGGGCCGTGGTCGTCAGTATTTACTTTACAACCAACTGAGGTTAGTAATGACCCCCTTGATAATTATTCAGATAACTCTATAAGCGGGCCAATAGCGGGTATCCCGTCATACCAGGCGTTTACCAATGATTCATATGGCCCAACAGTTCCAATATTTGATAAGCAATGGGCAAATATGTACGCCAATATCAGGAAATGCAATTTGTTCATCACCAAAACTACAACCGCTACTTTTGATGATGCTTCAAAAAAATCCCTGATAGCGCAAGCACGGTTTTTAAGGGCTTATTATTTTAAATCATTGATGGATCTGTACGGCGGTGTGCCGCTGGTACTTAAAGTGCTTGATCAGGCTACCGATGGGGATGCAATTTTTTATCCGAGAAACACTTACGATGAGTGTGTAACCTTTATTGAAACAGAATGTGAAGCCATTCAGGCCGATCTGCCGCTTACCGTTACCGGAAACAACATTGGCAGGGCAACCAAAGGTGCAGCACTGGCCTTAGAAGGTGAGGAGCAGTTATACGCAGGAAAATGGGCAAATGCTGCCGCAACCAACCTGAAGATCATGAACCTGGGTGCAGGTTATGATCTGTTCAGTGATTACGCAGGTACATTTTATTCGGCCAATGACGATAATAAAGAGGTGATATTTGATATCCAATATGCACCCATCATTAAAGGACATGCCCGGGATACCTATTGGGGCCCGCCGGTGGTAACAGATGGTACAGGTTATGGCGCGGTAAACCCAACCCAGGACCTGGTTGATACCTATGAGTTTTTGGATGGCAAAACTGAGGCCGAAGGCTCTGCGTTGTTTGATCCTAATAATCCATATACCAACAGGGATAAACGTTTTGCAGCTTCTATTTTATACGATGGATGTACCTGGCGCAATGGTATTATATCTACCAAGTCGGGCGGTAGCGCCGGTGGACGTACCGGCTATTCGCTCCGTAAAATATTAGATCCAACTGTAGTGCCTGGCAGCGCCAACATCGGTCAGTTAACCGGTGGCTCCAATGCTATTATATGGCGTTATGCAGAGGTTTTGTTAAACTATGCTGAGGCTAAAAACGAAGCTTCGGGCCCGGATCAAAGCATATATGATGCGATTAATAAAATACGTGCCCGGGGCGGTTTACCGAATTTACCAACCGGATTATCACAGGATGGTATGCGCCAGCGCATAAGAAGAGAACGCCGCATTGAGCTGGCCTTCGAGGGTAAACGCCTATTTGACCTATGGCGCTGGAAAATAGCTGAGCAAGTTTTCAGTCAGCCATTAAGAGGTATGAAAATTACTCCGTCGGGCAACACACTAACGTATCAGAAGGTAGCCATCGCAAGTGCGAAAATTACATTTAATCCGGCTAAAAACTACCGGATGCCTATACCGCAAACGGTGATTGCTCAAAATTCAAAAATTACTCAAAACCCGGGTTATTAATGATATGGGGCTCGGTACTTACAAAGTACCGAGCCTTGTTTTATTGTTCACATATAAATCAAATCTTTATGAAAAACTCTATAAAGCATTTTGCGGGCATCCTGGCCTTATCGGCTATTGTTTTTATAACCGCAATTAGTTTTAAGCAGGAAAATAAACTCTTTACGTTTAAGCTTCATAATGCCAATGATGTAAAGGAATTTTTTAGATATACACCTGATGCCGTTCCGTTCATCAGCGCGCACCGGGGCGGTGCCCGAAAAGGGTATCCTGAAAACTGCATTGCTACGTTTGAAAACACACTCAGCCACGTGCATTCCCTTTTAGAGATGGATCCGCATTATACTAAAGACAGCGCCATAGTGGTAATGCACGACCCAACGTTAGATAGAACCAGCAATGGTACCGGTAAAATTGCCGACCATACCCTGCAGGAAATTAAAAGCTACCGCTTAAAGGATGTTGATGGAAACCTGACCAGCTACCAAATACCAACGTTAGATGAAGTTTTAGAATGGGCTAAAGGGAAAACCATGTTAGTAATGGATATGAAAGAATTATCAATAGAGGCCCGTGTAAAAAAAATACAGGAACATAAAGCCTATGCCAGCACCATCATCATGGCTTACACCATTGCCGATGCGCAAAAATGCTATAAGTTGGATAAAAACATAGTGATGGAAGTAATGCTGAATAGTGTTGAAAAGATAAAGGAGTTTGATAACTCTGGTGTGCCCTGGCAAAATGTGTTTGTTTTTGTAAGCCAAAAACCGGTAACAGACCCTACCGTATTTAATGAAATTCATAAAAGAGGTGCCATGTGTATGGAAGGTGTTGCCTTTAGCTACGATGCCGCCTACACCAAAGGCGAGATCAAAAGCGTAGATGAATTGAACAAAGATTATAAAAGCGTAATAGCTGCCGGTGCCGATATTATTGAAGCAAACCTGGCTATTGAGGTAGGGGCTGCCATCCATGATCTGCAACAGGCTAAACTTGCTTCATCATCAAAGGCTAAGTTTTTTTAATATAAAGGTGGTTGGATAGATCAGTTGAAAGCAAGTAGTTAACTTAAAACAGACTTACCTGTTCTGTTCCCGGTCCTTGTAATTCCTGCTGGTAGGAGCGTATCATATTGATAAGCTCCTGCCCGTATTGTAGGGCTTTTTGCTGACCTACGCCTTTTATTCCACTAAGTGCTTTGAGGGTAGCGGGGAGTTTTTCGGCAATAGCTGCCATCGTGTTTTCAGAAAGCACCATATTGGGCATTATCCCGCTTTTGTCAGCTTCGGCAATTCGCCAGCTCATGAATTGGTTGTAAAGTTCTTCATTGGGCTTGGCGTTTAAGGCTTTAACATATGATCTGGATTGGTCGGCTAAGGATTCAGCACGTGATTTTTGTTTAAGTTCAAGATAATTTGCAGTGGTAAAATTTTTTTTGGAAAAATATTCCATCAGGCTTATCCTCATCATGATCCATTGCAGCAGCTGGTCGGCTTTTACGGCTTTTTCTTTTGACTGGCCAATGGTAGTGGGTAATTGCCGGTGAAGGTTTTCGGCAGCTGTTTTTAATTTATCATAAAAATATGAGGCGGCCTTTTGAATGCGTTCAGTACTAAACGTATTGAGTTGTCTTGTAAATTTATCGGCAACATCCAGTACCTCTGTTGCGAGGTCAGGAACTAACTCTTTGAATGGGGTGTTTTTTTTCTTCAGACCGTTAAAGTTAAATAACTCTGTGAGCAAAAATTGCCGGTAAAGTTCCTGATCGCGAAACAATTGTTCCAGATCAGGCTTGCGCTTTTTTGTCGCTTCGTTAAAATGGGTAATGGCTGGGTCGCCAATGATATTATGTGCCGCTATAGGATTACGCAGCACCATACCCGATAAGCTACGGCAGCGGCTTAGGGCTACGTAGGCCTGGCCATGCGTAAAGGCTTCGCTCACATCAATAATGGCTTTGTCAAAACTCAGGCCCTGGCTTTTGTGTATGGTGATTGACCATGCCAGTTTCAAGGGTATCTGGGCAAAACTTCCGGCATTAGTTTCGTTGATCTCCTCCTCGGCCATCTGGTATTTAATGTTGGTCCACTCCATTGCTTCTACGGCAATTTCTTTACCCTCATCGCCCGACCGAACAAATACTGTATCGCCTTCCACGCAGGTGACCGTACCTATCTTTCCATTATAAAAAAGCTTTTCGGCAGAGCTGTCGTTTTTAACAAACATCACCTGTGCGCCAATTTTTAATTTGAGCTTAGTTTCGGTAGGGTAGGCATCTTTCGGAAAATCTCCGCGTATGGTTGCGTTAAATTCAAATTCCTCGCCTGGCAGCGCTTCAACAAATTCATTATTAATTTGCTGGGCAATGCTATTGTGGGTGGTGAGGGTAATATAAGGGTCATGAGCAGCAGGTCTGAAACCGGGTTGATAGCGGGCGTTCAACAACTCCAGGTTTTCGGGGCTGATAGTTTGATTGCGCACTTCGTTCAATATGTCAACAAAGGCCTGTTCTTTTTGCCTGAAAACATGGTCGAGCTCAATGCGTACATAAGGGCTCTTTTGCATCACCAAACTGCTGAAAAAGTAAGGGGTAGCATAGTAGCGGCTCAAGAGCATCCATTCTTCGTCTCTGATAATCGGGCTTAATTGCGATAGATCGCCGATGAGCAATACCTGCACACCGCCAAAGGGATAGCTGTTTTCCTTTACATTGCGCAGTATCAGGTCAATTTGGTCAAGCACATCAGGGCGCACCATGCTCACTTCATCAATGATCAATAATTCCAGATTGGCCAACAGATCCTTTTTTTCGGGACTGTAATGTAACTCAGGTTTTGAATCACCGGTCGGAATAAGCGGGCCAAAAGAGATCTGGAAGAACGAATGGATAGTCATTCCCCCGGCATTGATGGCAGCCACACCGGTAGGGGCAACTACAGCCATTTTCTTAGTTGAATTTTTCCGGATGCGCTGCAGTAAAGTGGTTTTACCGGTACCAGCTTTACCCGTCAGGAAAACTGCGGTATTGGTAGACTCAACATAATCTAATGCCAGCGACATTACCGGGTTTACTATCTCCATTTTAGCTGCAATAATAAACGCGAAAATAACACTAAAAATATTAGTATTTCATAGATTTCTGCCAAATACTTTCCACAAATTATTGCAGAATATAGTTTTAGCCGGGTAAGGGGCTTTTGCCTTTAGTTTTAAACGCATCAATGCTTTTGCCGGCCGCGTATCTGCCTAACTTTACCATTTCCTGGGCCTTGTAAAAATCGTAGGCGCTGCAACATTCGCGGGAGATATTGATCAGGATATCAGGTGAATATTTTTCAAGAGATAACTGGGTTGTACGATAGGTTATTAAGCCTATGGTTTTATTGATCACATCAAAATAGCCAAACCTTTCCTTATGGCTGGTGGGTTTTATTTTATATAGGTGCCTGTAAAAGTTTCTGATCTTTTGTTGGTAAACAGAACGTTTTGCAGCTTTCCGGTTATCTGGAACCGATGGCTTATCAACCGCGGTGAGCGCGTTAACATTCACTACTACCAATATATCATCGGGATTTCTTTTTACATGCTCAATAGGTAGGTTATTAATAATACCGCCGTCAACCAATAAGCCATCGCCAGATTTTACCGGCGAGAAAAAGGTTGGGATAGCGATTGACGCTCTTACGGCCTCATACATACTTCCGCTGGTAAAAACCACTTCCTTTTTATTAATGATATCCGCTGCTACCGCTGCATAGGGTATACGAAGATCTTCAATGTTGGCATCTGAGATAAAGGATTGTAAGGAATTAAATAGCTTATCGCCCTTGATCAATCCATGCGACCGGAAAGTGAAATCAATAAGGCTGAAAACCTTTAGCTTATCCAGTTTATAGAGCCAGTTTTTATAGGCCTGTAGTTGCCCTAAAGTATATACCCCACCAACAACGGCCCCCATAGAAGTACCTGCTATAGAAGTTATGTTAAAGCCCTGTTTTTCTAATTCTTCAATTACACCAATATGTGCTATACCCCTGGCTCCCCCTCCTGATAATACTAAGGCTATATTTTGCTTCATTAATTAAACTCCTGCTTATTAATTTAATAGCAAAAGGTACATAAAATTATAGTACTACTTGAGTCATTCTACCCTAAAATCGCAAAATTAGATCACTGAAGTATTCTAACCAGGTTTTAAAACAAGGATGATTTGGTTTACTTAAAGTAAAATAACGGACAAAATCTTACATGAGTTTGGTTATTCTGCTTTCAAACTTTTCACCGGATTCGCTAATGCCGCTCTTATTGCCTGAAAACTTATGGTAAGTATAGTAATAAGCAATATGGCAACGGCTGAAATAACAAAAACGCCAAAGTTTATATTGACATGATATTCATAGTGTTGAAGCCAATTTTGTAAAAAATATAAAGCAACAGGTGATGCGATCAAACAACTGATTATTACTAAAATAATAAAATCTGAAGATAACAAAAACCATACGCTGGCTACGCTTGCACCCAGTACTTTCCTGATACCAATCTCTTTGCTGCGCTGCTCGGCTATATATGCGGCAAGGCCAAATAACCCCAAGCACGATATAAAAATTGCCAGGCATGCAAAAATGCCGGCAAGCTTGCCAGCAAGCATTTCAAGCTTGAATTTATGGTTATATTCTTCATCGGCAAAGTGATAACTGTATGGATATGCCGGATTATAAGTATTGAAAATTTTTCCTGTTGTTTGTATAGCCTCGTGAGGTGTGACAGTAGCTGATAGCCGGTATATCAAAAAATTCCCTTCTTTGGCACGATTAAAAACAGTAGGTTCCGCCTGTGCAAAAGGTGAGCCCATTAAGGCATCCTGAACTACACCTATTATTCGGGCTGGCCCGTTAACGCCGTTAAATGAAATTGTCTGGTTTATAGGGTTTTTAAGTCCCATTCGTTTGACCGCCGCTTCGTTTATTATAATATTCAAAGAATCGTCTCGATAATTGTTAGAAAAATTACGTCCCATGATAAATTTCATCCCAACTGTTTGGAAGTAATTGTCGGATACAGAAATGCCTCCGGAATTTATGGCCTGATCTGGTGCGGTTTTTCCGGGCCATCTTTCAATGCTCTGATGATTTGATATAGCTGTTAATGAACTTGAAGTTGTTGCAAGGCTTTCAACCGCCCCCGATTGTAAAAGGTTGTTTTTTAATGCATCGTAATTTTTTACCAGATCGCTGCTCATTTCTGTAGTTACCAGCCTTTCCGAACTGTAGCCAACAGGCCTGTTTTTAACATGTTGTATTTGCTGATAAATAACAATAGTGCTTATAATTAAAACAATTGAGCATGAAAATTGAATTACTACCAATGCTTTTCGGGGAATGGCTGCGTATTTACCAACAGGAGTTCCACCTTTTAATACTTTAACCGGGTTAAAAGATGATAAATAAAATGCGGGTCTGCTACCAGCCAATAAGCCTGTAATTAATACATAAGCAATCATTACTGACCAAAATATACAGCTTTTGTAAGGTATATTAATTGAACTGCCTGTTAGGGCATTAAATGAAGGTAAGGCAAGTTGAACCAATAAAATGCTCAGCAACGAGGCTATAAAAGTAATAATAACTGATTCTGTTAAAAATTGGATTATCAGGTCAATTCGTCGCGATCCTATAGCTTTTCTTATGCCTACCTCCCTGGCCCGTTTTTCGGAACGGGCTGTTGCTAAATTCATGAAGTTTATACAGGCAATAAGTAGCACCAATATTCCGGTAACACTAAACATTCGTGTATATTCAATAAATCCACCCACAGCTTTGCCCTCTCTGAATTCTGAATACAAGTGCCAGTCACTTAATGGATGAAGAATAATTTCAGGCTTAATGTCCCGCATTTGTGGCGAATTATCATACAGGATGTTTTTTATTTTGGGTGCCAACTGTGCATAACTTGCGTTTGCTTGCAGTTCAACAAATATTTGTAGCGGGTTATTATTCCATTGTGTACTTGCATTTTTTATCCATTCTTCGGTTTGTAAACTGTAACTGAACGGAAGTATGTAGTTAAATTGAAGGGTTGAATTTAAAGGCACATTTTTCATGATGCCTGTTACCTTAACATAGTGCTTGTTATCTATTTTTATAGTTTTATTCATCGGATCGGTTTGGCCAAATAGTGCCTTCGCTGTCGATTCGGTTAACACTATTGAATACGGATCCTGCAGGACTGAATTGGCATCGCCTTTAATCAAAGGGTACCTGAACATTTTTAAAAAATCTGATTCTACGCTTGCACCCTTTATATACAGTTTTTTATCCCCCACTAAAAGCGCGTGCGGACCCATCCAATCAGATACAGCTACATGCTTAATTTCCGGGTAATTTTTTCTGAGAACTTCGGCTACAGGTATTGATATGGCATTCTGTGTGCCTTTACCACTTTTTTGAAGGGTATAATTTAGTTCAACCTGGTATAATTGTTTATATCCTGGTAAAAAACGGTCATACGAGTATTCGTTCACCACCCAAAGACCTATTAACAAAGCTACACCCATACCTATTGCCAGGCCAATTATATTCAGGGCACTATATGCTTTATGGTTTAACATATTGCGCCAAACAATTTTACAATAGTTCTTTATCATAATGGTAATGCTTTAATTAGGGGTTTTGGTATAACTGAAGCATTTATTTACTATGCAATAATTATTCTATTATTTTAAAGTGTTGATTTTTAGATTTTTGTAGTTGTTTGTTTTTGTGTTTATGTATCAAAACCGAACAATGAATGTTTAATACCGTTACAAAAAAATGCCGGATAGCAGATCTACCCGGCATTTTTTATTAAAGACATTTTGAAAAAATTAATAGCCTGGGTTTTGAATTAGTTTATTGTTTTTACTGGTTTCAACCTGGCTAAGTGGTAGAAAGTACATTTTATCCAGCCATTGGCGGTTTTCTATACCATTGTCAATGGTTGGGGTGTAGGTATAGGTATAAACGCTTTCGTCATGCTTGTAAGGCGATGGTGCGGTTTTACCCGGTTTCAAGGTACCGGTAACGGTCATGAATATCAATTTACGCCCTAAGGTGGTTGGGGCTATCATCCAGCGGCGCGCATCATGATAGCGTTGTTCTTCATAAACCATCTCTACACGGCGCTCGTTGCGATAACGTTGCCTCAAAGCATCGCCAGATTCGGTAATAGCGGGCATCCCGGCACGGAAACGGATCTTATTAAGCCAGGTACGAGCCTCGGCATCCTGACCTAATTCAATGCAGGCTTCGGCGTAATTTAGTACAGCTTCGGTATACCTGAAAAATGGCCAGGGGATAAATTGCTTGGTATTGTTATCTACCACGTTAGGATCAGGGTCGGTAAACTTACGCATGTAATAACCTGTCCAACTGCCGTTCCAGTTTTCGATGCTGCTTTGCCTGGTATCTAAACCCGCTAAAGTACCTGAACCAACCTGGTAGCTGCCGGTTTGAATTTGATTGGCAGGGTCAACGTTACCAGAAATTTTATCGCGTGGTTTCCATCCCGCGCCGTCAAACAAAATGCTGGCATACAGGCGTGGGTCGCGGTTGGTATAAGGGGCAGCCTTATCTGCCGGGTTATTCCAGTCAAACTTTCTGCCGTCAATGGTCTCATAGTCGCTCACCAGGTTTTCAACCGGGGTGTTACCAGCCCAGTTGTGGTAGCCGTTAGGGCCGTTATACAAACCTATGCTTTCGCCATTGGTTACCTGATTGGCTATAAAAAATCTTGCTAAGATAAGCTCGCTTGAAGCGGTTGCATCCACATCGGCACTTTTACTGCCACCGCCCATAGCCATAGAAATGTAGTTTTTCCTGCCCTCTTCAGGTGATACAGGCGCCGTTAAATTCAATTTATAACCTGTGCCGGCAGCATCTAACACAGCTTTGGCTGCATCCTTAGCTGCCTGCCAGCGGGCGGTTCTATCGCCACTGAGGTATCCCAAAAGTTCAGGATGTGCATAGCCGCTCATTACGCTTGATTTGGCTTTGGCTGTGGGGATGTCATGCAGGTCACTCGCAGCGTATAATAACACCCGCGATTTTAACGCCAGCGATGCTGCTACCGATGTACGGCCTTTATCAAGGGTCTGGCCTTTTAATAAAGTCGCGGCGCTGTCGCAATCATTGATAATAAATTTAACACAATCATCATAAGAGTTCCTGGCTACAGTATAGTCAGCTTCGCCCAGTTGGTATATTTTAGTTATTAAAGGCACACCTCCATAATAACGGAGCAACTGCTGATAGTAGTAAGCCCGTAAAAAGTGTGCTTCGCCTTGTAAACGACCTTTAAGTGATTGATCGATAGATGCAGCGGGAAGACTTTGCAAGGCAACATTGCATGACCTTATCTTGTTATACATGGCCCCCCAAACATAAGTACTGTCTGACCATCCTGTGTTGGTTGGTCCCAGGGTTCCTTCGTTAATGATATTGATGCTTCTGCCGGGGTGGGTAAACACGGTTTCATCAGATAATGAAGCCAGCATTTGCTCTTCAAAGCCACCGTTTCTTAAACCGGTATAAATATTATTTACAAAGGCTGTGGCAAGCGCCCCGTCTTTCCAGGTGTCTTCTGATGGCACCTCGGTTTGGGGCTTGGTATTCAGAAAATCCTTTTTACACGATGTAAACAATACACCCGTAACAGCTAATACGATTAAAATATGTTTAATTAAATTTTTCATGGTTTTTGACTATTAAAAGGTTACTCTAACACCTGTGTTCAAAATTCTCGATTGCGGATAATACTGTCCGTCGCCGGCCAGTGATTCCGGATCCCAGATGGATAGTTTATCCCAGGTGATAAGGTTTAACCCGCTTACATAAACCCGCAGGTTGCCGATACCTATTTTTTGAGCTATTGAAGGCGACAGGTTGTAACCTAACTCTACGTTTTTTAAACGGAGATAATTGGTGCTTCTGAAAAAGTAGGTGTTTGCGTTGTTACCGTTGGAGTACCAGGTATCGCCGCGATTGGCAATTCGTGGGTCAACGCTGCTTGGTTTGTCAACCGTCCACCGGTGGTCATAAGTGTATTGCAGATAGTTACCAATATCGCCAGATTCAGTGCTGATAGGCAGGTAACCACCGGTAGCGCCCTGGAACAGGATAGACAGATCAAAGTTTTTATATTGAAAGTTAAGCGCGAAACCGCCTGTAAAAGTTGGGGTTATGCCCTTATCTAACCTTGCCCGGTCGTCGCCGTTTATTTTTCCGTCGCCATTAATATCCTTAAACCTTAGATCGCCTGGTTTAAGCGCCGGGGTTACGCCGCTATAGTCCAGTTTGTTGGCATCAATTTCTGCCTGGTCTTTAAACACGCCATCGGCAGTATACAATAGCGGGGCACCAATGGGATGGCCTGTAGCAAACTGATAGGGTGGGGCACCGGGAGCTTCATCCTGAAAGATGATCTTATTTTTAGCATAGCCGCCATTTACACTTATATTGTATTTCAGTTCGCCTATTTTTCCTTTATAACCAATTTTAAATTCGTAGCCCTTATTATCAACTTTGCCAATGTTTTCTGGCGGTAATATGTTGCTTATACCTGTACTGGCCGGTGTTGAACCCTGCCTTGCCCAGAGTATATTGGTGCGTTTGTTGTAAAAATAATCAAACTCAAAGTTGATTCTGCCTTCCAGTAATTCGCCTTCCAGACCGATATCATAGTTGTTGGCCACCTCCCAGGTAAAGTTGGGGTTGGGTACACGAATTTCATACAGGGTTTTGTTAAGCTGGTCATTAAATACATAATTTCCAAAGCCGTAAGTTGAGCGATACTGATTTTCCTGTAATATATTATTGTAATAAGGTTCGGCACCCATTTGTCCGTATGAGCCTCTGATCTTCAGGTAATTGATAGCTTTGAAGTTGCTTTTCCAAAAATCTTCCTGCGATATGTTGTAGCCCAGCAATACACCCGGGAAAAAACCAAAACGGTGTGCCTCCGGAAAAATATAGGAGCCATCATAACGCCATAAAAATTCGGCCAGGTACTTTTGTTTGTAGTTATAAGCCGCGCGACCGAAATAACTTAAACGTGCCCGGTTGTACGCGCCGCCTGAGTTATCTTTTTCGGCATCACCACCTGCAAATAATTCATCGATGTTAGGCGAGATAAAATAACGGCGATAGGCGCTAAAGTTATCATCACTGATAGTCTCTCTTGAAACAGCAGCCATTAAGTTGATGGTATGGTCGCCAAAGCTGCGGTCGTAATTAATAAAGCCGCCAAGCAGAATGTTTACCTTGTTTTCATCACTCTGGTTCAAACGAGGGTCGGTAAAAGTTGAGCGAACACTGGGAGTAAGTACCGGGGTTTTACCATCAGCCTCAAAGCTTTTATGATCCCAGTAGTACAGTGTCCAGGGAGTTTGCCAAACCTTGTTACGCTGTATAAATTTATCCAGAGATGCCGTACCGGTTATTTTTAAACCCTCAACTCCCGGAACTTGTATCTCTAATTTTCCGTTTGTTTGAAAGTAATCGCGCCTGTCCCTATTGTAACCTGTTTTATTGGTTGTTATTACAATAGGGTTTTGGCCGTTTTCAATATCGGGGCCTGGTAAGCCGTTGGGCCAAACTTCCTGTTCTGTTGGTTTACCACGCATCAGCATCCTGAATATATCATGAGCGGCCTGGGTTGGGAAATCTCTGGCTTCTTCACGGGCGGTCATACCAATGCTGGCGTTAACATATTTGTTAACCTTGGCATCAAGGTTTATACGAAGATCGTACTGCTTGTATCCTGTTGCCGAGTTTTTATAATAACCATCTTGAGTGGTATAGCCCAATGAGGTCAGGAATTTTACATTTTCTGAGCCTCCGGTTAATTGGATATTATGGCGGCTTTGTGGTGCCCACGTTTTTAGTGTGGTGCCAAACCAGTCGGTATTGGGGTGGCCAAGCGGGTCGGAACCGTCACGGTATTTCTGAACATCAGCAGGCTGGAAAGCGGCTGTAATCACTTTGCCTCCTTGTTGTGTATAGCTACCTTTTGTAGTTAAAGCGTTCCAGGCGGCACCCCACTCAGAAACCGGAGTATCGCTATTATACAGGGTAAGTTCGTTGTTCATGGTAGCGTACTCAAAAGCATTGGCCATTTTAGGGATTACCGTTGCTTGTGCAAAGCCCTGATTAAAATCGTATGATAATACAGTTTTGCCCGATTTGCCATGCTTGGTAGTGATCAGGATAACACCGTTTGCAGCCCTTGAACCGTAAATTGCAGCTGAGGCATCTTTTAAAACAGATATACTTTCCACATCGGCAGAGTTTAAGCGCTCTAAACCTCCGGCCCTGTCAGGTACTCCATCAATTACCACAAGCGCATCGCTGTTGCCAAGGCTGTTTGTACCGCGGATGTGTATAGCCGAGCCATCATAACCCGGCTCTCCGCTTGATTGCACGGCTGTTACACCGGGTAAGCGACCTGCGAGGGTATTGGATAAGTTTACAGTAGGTGATTTTTCAAGGTCGGTTCCTTTAACTGAAGCTACCGAACCGGTTACGGTTACCTTTTTTTGCACGCCATAGCCCACAACAATCACTTCATTAAGTCCTTTTGATGATGATTGTAGTTTTATGCTGATACTGTTTTTACCGTTCACAGGTACTTCAAGCGTATTATATCCGATGTAGGTTATAATAAGTGTGCCATTTTCGGGAGCGGTAAGTGTAAAGTTTCCTTTTACATCGGTAACTGATCCTGTATTAGTGCCTTTTACCGTTACTGATACACCTATCAGCTTTTCGCCGGTGGTTTGATCGGTTACGGTGCCAGTGATCTTAATGGGAGCGTTGCTTGGTTTTTCTGCTTTTGGGGTAACTATTGTTTTATTTATTACACCGGCATAAGATAGATTTGTAAATATTATAGCTATTAATAACTGGTACAGTATGTTTTTAGAAATTTTTAGCAGGTTTAAATTCTTACATGATTTGTATTTCATATTAGATAAGTTTGGTTTAATTAATATTTAATGCGTACTGTAAAAAGATGAGTTTTAGGAAAATATGCATCCTGATAATTTTCCTGACGTTAATTTTGGGGTAGTTAGTTTGGTTTTTCTTTCATAGGGGGTGATTAGGTTGTTTTTACAATCGGTTAATTAGGTGTTGCGTTTTAAGAAAAAACACAGATAACAACATCCTGGATTAGTGCAAATAATATGGCAGGCTGATGCGTTATCACCTAATTTAGGTAAGCATCAACTTTGATATTATCCCCTGATTTTTCCTGAAAATAGCTAACAAATACAGGCAGGTAGCTAATTAATACCAGTTAAATATGACGTTATCAGTGAATTTGGTTAAATAATTAATGTAGTTGCTACATTTATAATTGGCATGGCTAATATAATAATATTAGTTGCATAAAAAACCAAATTTTTAAGTAAAAGGAAAAAAAATACAATGCTATTTGCAATAAGGAATAGATTGTGGCGATAGATTAGAAAGGAATAAGCTTTAGGTGTAAAAAAAGGAGAAAACTGGAAATTCAGTTGAACTTCCAACTTCTCCATATTACAGTTAATTATGATGCTTTACAACGGGTACACTAAGTGAATGAATTATGGCATAGTTATGTCCGTATTTATTGTGTCATTAAGTACTATAACTGCATCTGCTGGTTTTTCATTAGTAAATATTTTGCTGATCCTGGTTATTTTCCATTCCTGTTTTTTGTTCTTTTCAATTGTTAGAAAATTTTCCTGTGTATATGCTTGGTAATTTAAATCAACAACCGCGATAACTAATGAATTGCTCTTTGCCAGTATCTGATAACTTGAGCTACAATCGCGTTGTATTATAGCATTCGTTTTCATGAATTCAACGAGGTCGTTTTTATTTTCTTCTATCAGGCTGTTACCTCGTGGTATGATCTGCACGCAATTATTGTCAAGCACATTATTTAACTTTTTGTAATTGGATGTTATTTGGCTTTCAATATAATCCTGAATTACAGCGTCGTAATAACTTGGTGCAGCAGCGATGGAGAAACTGCAAAAAAATGTGATTGAAAGCAGGGCAATCAGGCCTTTTATTCTAAAATTTGTTTTCATAGGGGTACATATAAATATTATGTGACAAA
The DNA here is from genome assembly GCF_039207105.1 of Mucilaginibacter sp. GTDB lineage: Bacteria > Bacteroidota > Bacteroidia > Sphingobacteriales > Sphingobacteriaceae > Mucilaginibacter. Next base: position 25,892 of record NZ_JBCECK010000007.1, on the reverse strand, counting down.
AATAATATGCCGCGTTTATATGAAGTATACTCTAAAAAGATGGTTTTTGCACCCAATATTAGTGATAAAACAAAGTCACGATAAGTATGTAAACAGGGCCGGATTGTTGTAAAAATTACCGTACAAAATGTTCATGAACCGCTATTGTCTCCAAAATCAATTATAAGGCATCTATTTCACCGAATATGGGGATATGATGAAAAAAAACAATGGCTTTTATTTGCATCAACAAATACCCCGTATGATAACAAATAAAATTTCATTAACAGTAATAGCCGTTATGCTTTGCTTGAGTTTAAAGGCACAAAATATATGCCCTGTAAAATGGGATTACTCCGTAAAAAAAATAAATAACACAGAGGCAATAGTTTGCCTTCATGCCAAAATTGATCAAGGCTGGCGTATTTATTCACAAAATGTAGGAGATGACGGGCCAATCAAAACACAATTTCGCTTTAAATCATCTGATGATTACGAACTCAAAGGTGGCACTATTGAACCCCGGCCAATAATAAAGTACAGTGAAGCTTTTGGCAGGAATGTAAGTTACTTTGAAACCGAAGTTACTTTTTTGCAAAAGGTAAAGGTTAAAAGATATGGCACCAGGGTAAGTGGATACATTAAGTACATGGTTGAAAATGAAAATATGTCTGTCCCGCCTGATGATGTGAGATTTAGCATTGTCCTATAAGTCTTCCTGCAAAATTTCTATCAACTATCAATACAGCCTCCTGCTGTTTGCGGTTTAGTTGAAAGGATAATATTAACTCCTTATTACTTCAGTCTGTGAAAGGGCCTGATCTGCCTTTTATTTTTTTCGCTATTAAAACAAATCATCTATGTTAAAAACGTTTATTGTATTCTTTTTTTTATTTATAAGCTCATTGGGATTATATGCACAAGGCATTCATTCCGCCATTAATATATCAGGCTCATTAACTAACGATCAAAACAAACCTGTAGACTATGCCTCGGTTAGTCTGCTACGTGCCACAGATTCAACAATTGTTAAAGGCGCATTAAGCAGTGAAACAGGATCATATATTTTTGAAAATATAAAACCCGGCAACTATGTTATAAAAGTTACCAGCATTGGTTATATCAAAGGCCTCTCCAAAACGTTTAATGCCACCGGTGAGGTAGGCACCATAACACTACCAACCCTGATTATGCATGAAGCGAGCCATAGCCTACAAACGGTAACTATTACCGCATCAAAACCATTGGTGGAACACCAAACCGACCGCGTGGTTATGAATGTGGAGGGCAGTATTTTAGCTGCAGGCAATTCTGCTATGGACATACTGCAAAGAGCACCTGGTGTAAGTCTTGATAAGGATGATAATATCAGTTTAAAGGGTAAGCAGGGTGTAACCGTAATGATCAATGATAAACTAACCTATTTGTCTGCAGATCAGTTGGCCACATTGCTGCGCTCTACCGATGGTAATACTATTCAATCCATCGAGATCATCACCAGCCCATCGGCTAAATATGATGCCTCGGGCAATTCCGGTATTATCAACATTAAACTCAAGCATAATAAGCAATCAGGTACCAGCGGTAGTGTGTCTCTTGGTGCTGTTAAGGGCGCTAAGTTTGGAGATAACACCACTATCACACTGAACCATAAAGAGGGGAACCTGAACGTATTCGGCTCGTTTAGTCATAACGATATTATTCGCGTAGGTGATATAACTTTAAATCGTATCATCAACAATGATGATGGTGGTTCAACTTTTTTCGATCAGGATATCCACCGTCAAAGCAATTCACATAATAATATTTACAGGTTTGGGGCCGATTATGAAACCTCACAGAAAAATACGATTGGTTTTAGCTTAAGCGGATATAATAACAGTTCAAAATGGAGGGCTGCCAATACAACCCAAATTCAATCAGTAAAAGGTATCGCCGATTCTTTGGTAACCACAAACTCCGATAACCCTAATACCTATAAAAACCTGGCTATAAATTTAAACGATAAACTCAAGATAGATACCAGCGGACAGGAACTAAACATTGATCTGGATTATGTAAAATATAATAACAACTCCTTTACTCAATATAACAACAACTTCTTTTTTGCTAATGGCAGTACACAGCATCCCGAGCAGGTGTTAACTAACAGAAGCCCGTCAAACATTGATATACGTACCGCGAAAATTGATTATGCAAAGCCGTTAAATAAAACTACTAAACTCGAAGCCGGTGTAAAATACAGCAATGTAAAATCAGATAATAACCTGCAGGCCCAGATATTGAATAACGGCGGTTTTATAAACGATACCACACAAAGCAACCATTTTATTTATACCGAGAAAATAACTGCCGGCTATGTCAATTTGAATAAGCAACTGGCCAATACATCTGTACAGTTAGGTTTACGGTCAGAGTATACACAATCAAGCGGAAATCTTATCGGGCGTAACACAGTAAACAGACATTACATTGACTTTTTCCCTAATGTGTTTATTAACCAAACGCTCAATAGTAAAAATGAAATAAGTTTGTCATACAGCCGGCGTATTGACCGACCCGAATATGCCGATCTGAACCCATTTATATATTTTCTTGACCCATTTACCTTTAGGCAGGGTAATGCTTTTCTGAATCCTCAGTACACCGATAAATACGAGGCGAGTTATACCTACAATAAATCAATTAATGTAAGCCTTGGATACAACCATACCAGTAATGTTATTACAGGAGTTGTGCTAACCAGCGGTGATAAAACCTTTGCTACCGACAGGAATTTAAATTCTTATAATGTTTACAATGTTGATTTTAATGCTCCTTATACCATTACCCGGTGGTGGTCTGGCAATGTGGATTTTAATGGATTTTACCAGGAGTATAAAGCAGATACACTTGCCGGAAGCAAAGTAAATACCTCAAAAGTTGCTTTTGAGGCTAAAGCCACAGAAACTTTTTTGTTTGATGACTTCAAGGGAGAGCTTACCGGCTCCTATAATTCGGCATCTGTAAGTGGAGTAGATCATTTTAAAAAATACTACGGTATTGATGCGGGCATAAGCCGTTTGTTTGATCATAAAAAGCTGAACATCAAATTATCGGTAAGTGATATTTTTAATACCAGGAAATTTATTGTTTCGAGCCAGTTGCTAAGTAACTATACTTTTATGCAAAAATATGATACCCGAGTAGTCAGGCTAACAGCCACATATAATTTTGGAAATACCAAAGTGAAGGCACGACAGCACAGAAGTGGGGCAGACGATGAGGCTGAAAGAGCCAAGAGCAACTAATTATTAACAGCAGTTATTTATAAAGGGTTTATGAGCAAATTGGAGATTGAACAACTCATTAAAGAGTGCCTGGAGCCAAAGCGAAACGCTCAGAAAACCCTTTATCAGCTGTTTTACGGCCCGGCCATGAGTATTTGCCTGCGTTACTCGAATAACCGTAATGAGGCCGTCGAGATCATGAATAATGGATTTACTCATGTATTTACCAGCTTAAACGCATATGATCACCGGTATTCGTTTAAAAAGTGGGTAGGGCAATTTATGGTCAATGCTTCAATTGATTATTACCGCGATGATTTAAGAATGGTATTATCTGAAGATTTAAATGTAGCAGATTATCTGACACCTGAAGTTGACACCGGGTTGAAATTAAACAGCGATAACCTGCGGGCCGTTATTCGGCAACTGCATCCTGGTTTCCGCATTATTTTTAATCTGTTTGCTATTGATGGTTACTCGCATGATGAGATCGCGAAAATATTAAATATTGATCGAGAGGTGTCAGAATCTAACCTGTATAAAGCCAGGACACAATTGCATCAGATGATCCAGGAGTTGAATTGAGTTTACAGAGTTGTCACAGTTTTTTAAGGCTGCGTCTAAGTGATGTAAACATTAAAAAAAACAATTATGAAAACTACTTCATCTTTCGAATCAAAATCAGCAATCGTAATAGGCGGTACAAGCGGTATGGGCAAAGCTACAGCTCAGCAATTATTAGAGCAAGGCGCTAAAGTAACCGTGATTAGCAAAAGCCAGGCAAGTGTTGACGCTGCCGTAGCCGAGCTAAGCGCTTATGGTGACGTTTCTGGTGTTCGTCTCGACCTGACATCAGCTACAGATGTAAACAATTTTATCACCTCTTTGGAAAAAGACGATCAGGCGATAGATTACCTGGTTAACTCCTCCGGTATATTTGCTCCAAAACCATTTTTAGATAGTACGCCTGATGATTACGATTCTTTTCAGGATATTAACAAAGGCTTTTACTTTATTACGCAGGCCATTGCCAAAAAAATGAAAGCTAATGGCGGTGGCTCTATTGTAAACGTAGGTTCATACTGGGCAGATCATGCTGTGAAAGGCACGCCAACTGCTGCCTATTCTATGGCTAAAGCTGGATTACAGGCTTTTACTAAACATATTGCTATGGAACTATCTGATGATAAGATCAGGGTAAATGCCATTGCTCCAGGTATTGTTGAAACCGGGGTGTTAGATGAGCTGATAGGCTCGGCAGAAGGTGTTAAAGACGCGTATTATGGGTTAAATAGCATCCATCCATTGGGCCGTAACGGACAGCCTCATGAAATAGCCGATGCCATATTGTTTCTGTTGTCTGACAATGCCGCATGGATCACCGGAACAGTTTTGGATATTGACGGAGGTATGGCAGCAGGCAGAAGTTAATTTAAATTTTTAAATTAGACTATAATTAGCATTAGTTCAATTCATAACACTTTGATATCATGTATCCTTTTATAGAAAAATATGATGAAAGTTTGGATAAGGCCTTAGTTGGGCAGGCTTGTGAAGGGTCAAGGCAGGCTATGGAAAAATTGGTTAAGCTGCATCAGCGCTTTATTTATAACGTGGCCTTAAAACTGGTAAGAGATGCAGATGACGCGGCAGACCTGACGCAGGAGATCCTGATCAAAATGGTTACTAAATTGAACTTATATAACGGCTCAAGCAGTTTCCGTACCTGGCTTTACCGCATAGTGACTAATCATTTTATCAGCACCAGGCGCAGAAAAGCCGAAAAAGAGGTGCTTTCCTTTGAGAAGATGGGCATTGAGATAGATGAACTACATGACAGCGAAGACATGAGCCCTGATGAGCAGCTGCAATACAGCGATCACATTACGGACGTGCGTAATAATTGCATGTCGAGCATGCTGCTTTGTTTAGACAGACAGCAAAGAGTGATCTTTGTGCTTGGTGGGGTATTTAATATCAAATCAACTATAGCTTCGGCGCTGCTGGATATTACGCCCGAGAACTTTCGCAAGCAGCTGTCACGCGCCAAGGCTGATCTGTTTCAGTTTATGGATCATAAATGTGGACTGATAAACCCGGATAACCCATGCAGATGCTTTAAGAAAACCAAAGGGTTTATGAAAGAAGGGAAGATAGATGCTGCTACACATACGTTTAAACAGGATTATCAGCAATCTATCCTTTCGGTAGCTGTGGCTAAGAATGAAGAATTGGATGATTTAATGGAAGGCAAATACCTGCAGTTTTTTACAAGCCAGGTTTATGCCGATACCAATGTTGGGGATACGCTCATTGATTCCTTACTTTTTGACCCGCAGATAAAAAGATTATTTCATTTAAATTAAAATACTCAGCCGGACAAGCTTAAATTGCCTGGCTGAATATTTTATATCTGTTACAACCTGGTGGCATAGTCAAGCAGGGTATGGGCAGCCAAAATAGAGGAAGCCGGATTTTGCCCGGTGATCAGGTGTCCATCGCGGGTAACAAATGGTCTCCAGTCTTCACCTTTTTGAAACTTGGCATCCCTTTGTTTTAACATGTCTTCTACTAAAAACGGAACCACATTTGTTAGTTGTGCTGTTTCTTCCTCGGTGTTGGTGAAGGCGGTTACCCTTTTTCCTTCTATCAGCCACCTGCCATCAGGCCTTCTTACATATTTTAAAGCCGCGGGTGCATGGCAAACTAATGTACAAGGTTTGCCTGCGAAGTAAAATGACTCAATAAGTTTTGCGGAATCCCGGTCTTCAGCAAGATCCCACATGGGGCCGTGGCCACCGGGATAAAAAACGGCATCAAAGTCTTTTTCCGAAACGCTGGTTAATTTTACAGTATTACTCAACCTATCCTGTGTTTCTTTATCACCGTAATATCTTATTGTGGCTTCTGTTTTATTTTCGGGCAGGTCGCTCTTAGGGTCAATAGGGGCCTGGCCCCCTTTAGGCGATGCAATAACAATTTGCTTGCCCATGTCATGAAGTGTATAATAAGGGGCCGCGAATTCCTCAATCCACAAACCTGTTTTTTTACCGGTGTTGCCCAACTCATCATGAGATGTAACAACAAACAAAATTTTGTTGATTTCCATAATTTAGAGGTTGTTTGGTTTTTAACTTTTGTGTCAGGAGTGTACTGTTAGTTTAAATCAAGTTGGTTTCAACTTTGATGTTGCCATGTGTTGCTTTTGAATAGGGACAAAGCAGGTGCCCGGCATCGGCAATTTCCCTGGCCATATCACGGTCCATTCCGGGCAGGCTCACATTGAGACGAACCTCTATAGAGTAATTATATTCTGGTGCAAGGCGAAGGTCAACCTCTGCATCAACAGAAGCCTCTGCCGGAAACCTCACTTTTCTTTGCCCTGCCGCTAATTGCAATGCACTGAAATAACAGGACGACCAACCGGCGGCAAACAATTGCTCGGGGTTTGTACCGTTGCCGGGAGTGCCGGGAACATTAAGTTTAATGTCTAAACGACCATCAGAACTGATAGATGAGCCGCCATCTCGGCCGCCGGTGGTGTGCGATTTTGCAGTGTAAATCACTTTTCCAATTTGGGCATCCACTTGTGGAGTGCTGGTGTTGCTTTGTTCCATTGTTTTTAATTTTAAATTGTTTGTATTCGTTATTTGAATATGTTTTATTTAAATAATTAATCGTGTCATTCAAAATCGGCCGATATGGTGGTTGCTTTCCATTGTTCCAGTTCGGCAGTCATTGTTTTTAATTTTTCTGAGGCCCGGTTGTAGGCATCTTGCCCCAGGTAAAGATGTACCGGAGGTTGCTCGCTTTCGGCAAGTTCTATTAATATTTCCGAGGCTTTTTCCGGACTGCCAGGTTGTTTGCCATCAGCTGCCAAATAGCGTTCCTGCGTGTTTTTAACAGCCTCGTAACCTTCAATTTTACTTTCTGTAAGTGCCAGCGAATCTTTGGTTAAAAAGCCGGTTCTGAAGCCAGAGGGCTCAACAACAGTTACGTTAATGTTAAACTCCTTAACATCTAATGCCAGCACCTCAGAAAACGCGGCCACAGCCGCCTTAGTAGCCGAGTAAACAGCCCAGCCCGGCGCGCCAACAAAGCCTGCTACCGAACCTATATTGATAATGTAGCCCGATTTCTGGCTGCGCATTACGGGCAAAATTCGCTTTACAACCTCTATGGTTGCCAGTACATTAACTTTAAAAATGTTGGTGATGTCTTGTTCTGCTATTTCTTCTACCGTTCCGGCCATTCCGTAACCGGCATTATTAACTACCACATCTATCCTGCCGAAAGCTGCCAGTGTTTGCTGTACAGATTCATCAATGCAATCGGGATTATTCAAATCAACCGCCAGCGGTAAAAATCGATCTTTGTCTATCAACCCAACAGCCTCCCTAAGCGTGCGTGCATCACGGGAAGTTGCGGCAACACGGTAGCCATTATCAAGCAATGTTTTTACCAGAGTTAACCCTAATCCGCGGGATGCTCCGGTTACATACCATACTTTTGAAGTTTTCATAACATTAAGGTATTGGCTGATAATTTATTGATTGGCTACATCAGTAAGCATTTTATTCACGATCAACCACTGGCCATCAATTTTGTGGAATGACAGGAATTCATCGTAATTAAAATCGTACATTTTTACATGAAGCTTTGCAACGGCGATAGAGTTAACCACATCAATGGAGATGATAGTGCCTTTAAATGGTTTGCCGGAGTCTTTTACACTTTGCCTGTTTTTTACACCATCAAGGTATTGTTCCAGGCTTTTGGCATAGGGTGCTCCTTTAATGTCGCCGAGTACCAGAGTGCCTGGATGATAAATATTTTTCAGTATATCGATATCACCCTCGTAAATACCTTTAAAATAATGATCTTCCAGTACACGGGTAATAGCTATTGAATCTTGCTGAGTAGTTTCCATTTTAGTTGTATGTTGTGCTTTTAATACCAGCATTGCGCATGACAAAAAAGCGGTTAATAAAAGCGTTTTCATATTAATTCAGGTTATGACCGGCGGCCATACCGCCATCTACATTGATTATAGCACCGTTGATAAAATTGCTTTTAGCAACCGCGTACACCATTTCTGCCACATCTTCCACTTCGCCTACCCGGTTAAGCAGGTGCAGGCCAGCGCCGGCATCAGCGTTTTTGCCATGCATTGGCGTACGTATCACGCCTGGAGCTATAGTATTTACCCTGATGTTATCATTACCAAACTCGGCAGCCAACTGTAGGGTAAGGGAGTGTATAGCTCCTTTTGAGGCAAGCGGTGCGGTAGATGGGGCGCCACCAAGTGCGTGATTAACCAATGGGGTACCTATGTTGATGATCACGCCATCGTGCTGCTTGATCATTTGCGGAATGATGGCCTGAGTAGTGAAAAAAGTACCCTTTAAATTAGTATTCAGAAACTGGTCAAGATAAGCTTCGTCAACTTCCAGAAATGGCTTAGTTTCATAAATGCCCGCGTTGTTCACCAGCACATCTGCCGAACCAAATTTTTCAACGGCCATAGCTAAGAGTTTCTCACCGGTACTTTTATATTTTACGTTGCCGGCTACCATAGCCAGGTTTTCGCCGCCACCCAATTCCTTGTAAACCTTTTCCAGTTTTTCGGCACTTGATGAATTGATCACCACATTGTCCCCTTTTTCTAAAAAGTGACGGGCTATTTCTTTACCGATGCCAGATGAGGCACCGGTAACTATGATGGTTTGCTTTTTCATGGGTTTATTTTTTATCGGCGGTTATGCCTTTTTCGCGTAGCACAGATACCTGTTCTCCGGCAAAGCCCCAGTCGTCCAGTTCAATTTCCTGTATCACCACATGGGTTAATTGAGGATCTTTATTTAATACATTACTTATCAGGTCGGTTACCCCTTTAATAATGGTTTGTTTTTGTTCTCTAGTAACACCTTCACGGGTTACTTCTATTTTAATATAAGGCATGATCTTAGTTTTTAATCTAAAGTTGTTTTTAGGCAGCTTTAGCGGTTACATTGATATTTAATTCAAAATTGTTGTAGATAAGGGTATCGCCCAGATCTTTAAAGAAGTTGCCTGAACGAAATTTCATTTCGTACAGCGTACGGTCAACAACCAGTTTGCCGGTTGCGGTTAACATATCACCATTTACATTGATAGCTGCATCAAAGCCAACAGGATGTGTGATACCTTTAATGGTGAGGTCGCCTTCAATGTGGTTACCAGAAACTGTGGTGATTTGATAGGTAGCTTCAGGGAATTTATTAATCGAAAAGAAATCGTCAGAAGCAAGATGGCCTGCAAACTGAGCATTAGTTTCAGGATCGGTTACATCCAGTATTTTGATGGACGTTGTGTCAATAACGATTGTGCCACCGGTAAGCTGGTCGTTGTTCAAAACAATTTCACCTTCTTTAATAGCGATGGTGCCGTGATGCGCGCCAGTTACTTTTTTACCTACCCATTCAATAGTGCTTTGGGTGTTTAAAATTTCAAATTTTTGAGTTTTCATTTTCTTTTGCGTTTGAATTACATAATAAATTTAGGGGGCGTTTTTTGGTTAGCAGCGTGATGTACATCACATAAAAATGAAGGTGTAACTATTTAACAAAGATTGTTTTAGGAGTATGGTAAAGGATAGTTAGGCTGATGGAGCAGCCTGCATCATATTTTACTTTATATATGATGCAGGTTGATGTTAACCTTTTTATTTTCGCAGGGTTTTGAATGATGCCCGCATTTCATCTACAAATTCTTTAGGCTGTTCCCAGGCGGCAAAGTGTCCGCCTTTATCAAGCTTATTGTAATGAATGAGTTTAGGATAAGCTTTTTCGGCCCAAGTTTTTGGAGCCTGATAAAGCTCATCGGGGAAGGCGCTTATAGCTACCGGGATGGTGATTCCCTTCGGTGCAAAAAAGGCAAGCTTGCTTTCCCAATATAAACGTGCCGAAGAAACGGCCGTGCCTGTTAACCAGTAAAGGGTAACATTGTCCAGAATGTCATCCTTAGTTAAACCTTCTGACTGACCGTTAAAAACACGTGTAATAAGCGCCATGCTGGCCGCATCGTGGTCAAGCATCCAGGCAGCCAGGCCAACAGGCGAATCCTGAATGGCATATAGGGTTTGGGGCCGGTTTGCCATCTCATTAGCATAGCCCAGGCCGTGCTTATAAAAATAATCAAGTTGATCAAATGCATGTTTCTCATCGGCAGTGAGGTTTGCTGGCGGCGGATCATTAAACTGCAGCGCCTTGGCCACATCGGCAGGAACGGTGGCCGGCATATTGGTATGAATGCCAATTAATTCCGGCGGAGCTTGCAGCGCCATTTGCTCAGTAACAGCGTTACCCCAGTCGCCCCCCTGCGCTACAAACTGTTTATACCCGAGGCGCTTCATTAACACTATCCATGCCCGTGCTATACGTTGAGGATCCCAGCCGGTAGCGGTTGGCTTGCCCGAAAAACCATAACCAGGTAATGATGGTATAACAACATCAAAGGCATCTTCTGCTTTTCCTCCATAGGCTGTAGGGTCAGTAAGCGGGGCAATAATTTTTAGCTGTTCAATGATGGAGCCGGGCCAGCCGTGAGTAATGATCATCGGTAACGCGTTTTTTTGTTTGGAGCGAACATGGATGAAGTGAATATCAAGACCATCAATATTGGTAATGAATTGTGGCAGAGCTTTTAGTTTCGCCTCACATTTGCTCCAGTCGTAATCTTTTGCCCAATAAGTTGCCAGAGCCTGCATGGTAGCAAGCTGTACACCCTGCGATTGATCATTAACAGTTTCACGCTCGGGCCACTGGGTTGCTAAAATGCGACGCTTAAGATCATCAAGTTTTTCTTTTGGAATATTCACCTGAAAAGGGCGGATCGCTTCATTTGCCGTGGCCGATCCGGTTTGCGCATTACTTAAATTGCCTTGCATTACAATGGCACTTACAATAATGATACTTGCAAGTATTGTGTTGGTCTTTTTCATTTTTTAACGGTTTAGTTATTGCCCATTTTGCTTTTGCCAACCTATTTTTATGCCATTTGTAATCATTTGATTATTAGTGATTTATATTAACTTGAGATTGTCGGATTCTTCATATATCATAAATCCTGAAAATTGACCTTGAAATGTCGAGGGAGGGAACAAATAAATTGTGCTTTTTACATGAAAAAACGCTGAAGCTTAGTTAATTCTAAAAAAAAATGATAAATTTAAACATGGTTTGATACGCTGTTAAACCAGCACAGTTTATAGCTCAACAATAAACTGTTTCTTTGATATTATTTGTGATGATTTAAATGTTTATAATCATACTTTGAAGAACAGGGTAGGTTGGGATATTTGATTTACAGTATTTATAATATTATGAAAAGAAGCCCCACTTTTATAATGTTTATTTTAACGAAGCCATCTGTCATGGCGCCGGTAACATATGCTAAATTCTCAAAACCGATTATAAGTAAAAGCATTATTAATTTAGTCAAATACACTTTTTTAAGCAATTGTGAAGATGAAATTTATCTGCAGCAAGGAGGTATGTATGAATACTAAGGTGCTTACAGCAGAAGATGAATTTAAGGGCATTATAGGCGATGCTAAAAGTATTCGTGATGTATTGGATAACATCAGGATTGTAGGAACATCAGATATATCAGTGCTGCTATTAGGTGAAAGCGGAACAGGAAAGGAACTGGTAGCGCAAAGCCTTCATCGCATATCTTCACGAAAATCAAAACCTTTTATAGCCGTAAATTGTGCCGCATTGCCCGCCAACCTGATTGAATCGGAATTGTTTGGTCATGAAAAAGGTTCTTTTACAGGGGCTATAGATAAAAGAATAGGAAAGTTTGAACAAGGGAATGAAGGCACTGTTTTCCTGGATGAAATTGGTGACTTACCACTGGAGTTACAGGTTAAGTTACTCAGGGTTTTGCAGGAAAAGGAAGTAGAGCCCATAGGCGGGCTGAAAAGGAAGGTGAATGTCAGGATCATCGCAGCTACTAACCGCAATTTGGAAAAAGAGATTTCAATGGGCCACTTCAGGTTAGACCTTTATTACCGTTTAAATGTTTTCCCGATTACCTTACCGCCATTACGCGAACGTAAAGAAGATATCGCAACCTTAGCCAACCACTTTGTTAATATTTATGCCCGCAAAGAGAATAAAGCGGTAATAGGGGTAGCCGACCATGTGATACAATCGATGCTTAACTATAACTGGCCCGGTAATATAAGAGAACTTGAAAATCTGATGGCCAGGAGTGTTTTGCTTACCGATGGCCCTATCATAAATTCTTTAAAATTACCCGGGCAGTATCAAACTTCAGCTATAGTTCCGTTAGAACGCATCAAATCTATGATGGAAAACGAGCGGGATCATATTTTGTCGGCATTGGAAAGATGCAACTGGAAAATATACGGCCAGGATGGTGCTGCCGGCCTTTTGGAGCTTAACCCATCAACTCTTAACTCGCGAATGAAAAAGTTGGGGATCGAAAAAAAATATACCCGGAATAGTTACAAGTGATTAGTTGTTCATCACATAATTTAATCGCGTGATTTTTGTAAAAGGGTCATTATGGCGTTCATATGATTAATAAGATCATCCAGCTGAGTTATATTCATTTCTGTGATCAGAGCACCTATTTGCTTGTCAGAAGCATTATTGAGCTGATGAAAAACTTCTACCCCATCGCCAGTAAGAGAAATCAAAGTAACACGAGCATCGCCCTTGGATAACTTTTTAGTAATTAACTCCTGTTTTTCTAATTTTTTAAGGATACGGCTCAGGTAACCCTTATCAACCTTCAGTTTTTGTATAATATCTGATGCGCTTATCTCACGGCCTGTGAAAATTTCATAAAGTATACGTGCTTCGGCAAGTGAATACTCACTTTCTAACAAGTGAGTATCCAATAAGCCAAGCAGGTCTGTATAAAATCGGTTAAAAGCCCTTATTTCGTGTGTTCTTTTGCAGGTATACATAATAAGTGATTAGTTAGTTAAAACAAGCTCATATTTTCTTTCAATAAGTTCTTTATCAAAGGAATTTGAAGGCTTTTCTTCGGTAAGTTTAAATCCGTACCTCTCATACAACGTAATTGCCGAATATTGTTCGTTTGTAGTCCATAAGTAAGCGCACTGAGTACCTGTAGCCCGCATAAAGGCAATAAATTCGTTCATTAGTTTTTTTCCCAAACCAATACCCCTATATTCCGGCAAAAAAATAAAATAGCGCAATTGCATGGTATTATCCCGATGTTGCGCAACCAGAAAACCTACAATTTTATTGTCATGTTCACATATCCATACTTTATCTTTAAGTGCATCATATTCACGGGCAAAATCATTTAGCCCTTTAAGCACATAGGCTTCAAAATTTAATCCATATCCGCATTCTTTTGCGTACAAGTCGCCATGTACATAGGCAATATATCCCAAATCGCCGGGTAATAATGTGTTTCTTAGGGTAATGTCCAATAAGTTTGGTTTAACAATGCTATTCATGTTTTTTAATTTCTGTTATATATGTCAACTATTACTATTTAAAAGCTGCCAGGCCCATAGCAGGCTTCCTTTTTAGTATGGAGCAAAATAAGATAAAAAGGTTGACAAAGTCAACCTTTTTATCTTTGGTGAGGGGAAAAATGACGTGAATATGAATAGATTGAGTGAATGGTTGATTTGGTTGAATTTCTTTAATTAAAAAAATATCATTTGCTGAAATTCATGCTTATTAAGCAATAAAATCATGAAATGGAAAAAACAACAATTACTTTTTTGATCTGCTCAAGTCTGATCTATCCGGCAATTGTTAAAAAAACATTAAAGAAAATAAAAAACCAGTTGGTGAGTATTTAATCACACCAACTGAATTGTACTGGAAGACTGGTTCCGAATCGGTCTCCTTTTTTAAACAGCCGGATTTATAAATTTTTGCAAATAGATGTTGATAGCCGCCTCATCAGTTCGGGATACAATCAGGCCAATGTAACCATCAGGCCGGATGATGTAGGCATTGGCCGAGCTACCAAACAATTCCGATACCTGCTCATTAAGGTCAAATGCTTTTACCTGGTCACCAGGATGAGCAATTAGGCGTTCATTTAATCCATCGGCCGGGCCAAATCTTAGTATCGTAAAATGGGTACCTCGGTACAGGTCAAATAACCAACGCCCGTCAGCCAGTAACTCATCTGGGGCACGGTCGCCTGCCTGTAAACCATTAGGCTCCTGAATAAGGTTACTGCTCAATGAGCTGTAACGATAATTCAGATTCAGTTGGGTTGTATCTTTTGTACCTATGGTATGCAGGCCTCCATCGCTGTTTTTTAATGAGTCGGTCATCATTTTTTGGCGTTCAGAACTGATATTCAGTGTCCAGGCAGCGATGGGAAGGCGTTCTTCTTCGTAGGTGTCAAGCAGTTGCTCATCGGCCTGGTTAGTTAATACCGCGGCCAGTTTCCATCCCAGGTTGTAAGCATCCTGAATACCGGTGTTCATGCCCAGGCCACCTGCTATAGAGTGCGCATGTGCTGCATCGCCGGCAATAAAAACCCGCCCGGAACGGAAATGGTCGGCCATGCGAACATTAACCCTGTAAAGAGATGCCCAGGTGGCATTTTTTAGTGTTACACCTTCCATGCCGGTTCGTTCGGCAAAAAGACGCCTGAAAGTTTCCAGTCCGGGTTCGGCCAATGTGCCATCAGCATTGGGCAGGGCAATAGTTTGTACCTGCCAGCTATCGGTACATTTAAATGGGCATAAAGCGAAGCCAAAGCCAACTTCCGGGTGCAGCCATATGTGCCAGGCATCGGGCGTTAATCCATCTACCTGTACATCGCCAACAAAGGCGCGTTCATCTTCATGAGTTTCGCCGTCAAATTTAATACCCAGCGCCTTGCGTACGCCGCTTTTGCCACCGTCGCAACCTACCATGTAAGCGCAGTTAACTTCCTGTTGGCCCTGAATAGTTTTTAACACAGCGGTTACCTGTTCGCCGGTTTGTGAAAAATCAATTAATTCGGTTCCCAACTCCACTTTAATACCCAGGGTTTGCAGTTTAGCTCTTAAAACCTCTTCTACCTTCCATTGCGGCAGTATAGCCCCTTGAAGGTACCGGGTATCAGATCGCTGAAAAACCTCGCGTTTAACATCACCCAATAACTGGTTGCCATTATATCTCCTGAAAATCAAATCAGTAGTTCCGGCTTCAAGCAGGTCGTTGGCAATACCCAGGTCATCCATAACCTCCAGGCTGCGTGGTTGCAGGCCTTTGGCTCTTGAACCTTTGGGGTATTCTACAGATCTTTCAATAATTCGTACGGAGATGTTTCTGCGGGCCAGCTCACAGGCCAGAGTAAGACCGGTAGGCCCGGCACCAATAATGAGTACAGGTAGATTTTCCATAGCTTTCATAGATGTTTAAGACGCACAAGTATTTATTTTTGTTACGTGTTGTTGCACATAATAAAATTATGCATAAACTTTTGGGCTGATTGTATTAGCCGCTTTTGTCGGCATTTCTATCATCATGTTTTTCCAGGGAGTGTGAGGTAATATCTTCCATATCTGCCGGCTCATCCAGAGTTTAAATTTGGTTTGTGGTACAAACCACTCGGCGCCTTCGGCCAGTTTCTGGCAAGCGGTTACCAGGGGCCGCATCTGCGTTTCGTAGTTACTAAATGCCGCAGCGTGATTGTCAGCGGCAGTTTTCAATTCGCCGGCTAAAATATAAGCGCCAATAACCGCCATACTGGTACCCATGCCCGACATGGGCGAGGCGCAATATCCGGCATCGCCTAATAATACAACCCGCCCTTTAAACCAGCGGTCCATACGTATCTGGCTAACCGAGTCAAAGTAAAAATCCGTGGCCTGGTTCATCAGATCCAACAGCTGCGGCACCTGCCATCCTTCATTTTTAAAACGCTCGCGGATCATCTCCTTTTGCTCATCAATATCGCGATAATTATATTTGAGCTCCGGCGATGCGAAGTAAAAACTGGCCCTTGCCTCGGTATCTTGCTTGGCACTAAATAGCCCTACACGTTTACCCAGTGTGCCATAATACAAACCAGCCATATCCTGCAGCTGCATAAAATTGGGTGTACTAAATATGGCGAAGTAAATACCCAGATGGTGCATGAACTGAGATTCGGGGCCAAAGGCCAGTGCACGTACATTGGAGTGCAAGCCATCTGCACCCACTACCAGATCAAACTGCCTTACCAGGCCACTGTTAAAGCTGACGGTTATGCCTGCTGAATCTTCCTGTAAGGCTGTTATACTATCATTAAAAAGGTATTCCGTATCATTTTTGGTGGCCTCGTAAAAAACGTTTGCCAAATCGCCCCGTAATATTTCGAGTTCGCCGCTGGTAAATCCATCGGGCATACTGGCCAGTTTTTGATTGTTTTTATCTACAATAGTGATCTTACCAGCGCGGGTTTCAAACTTCTTGATGGCTTCTATCATATCCATCTGTTCTAAAACCTGCATGGCGGGCCCGCGGAAATCAATGGCATAACCACCTTCACGAATGCCCGGCGCGCGCTCTACAATGGTTACCTCAAATCCGTAACGGTTAAGCCAAAAGGCCAGCGCAGGCCCGGCAACGCTGGCACCCGAAATCAATATTTTTTTAGTTTTCATGCCGCCAAAACTATGAGAGTGCTATCAGCCCGACAATCACAAATGGGTTAAACAGCATGGTAAATCGGTAAACACCAGATTTTTGGCGGTAAAGCCTCAGCGTTTTTTTCTAACTATTTCCGGCAAACGTGTGGCGTGTGTTGCTTCTACATCTTTCAGTACTTTGATCAGGGATGTTTTGTCTTTCTCATCAAGGTGTCCGTATAACATGGTATTGGTTTCGCCAACAAGTTTTTGCAGTTGGTTTAATAATGATTCACCCTGATCTGTAACGGTTAACAGGCGTGCCCTTTTATCGGCGGGATCAATCCTTTCGTTTAATAAACCGGCCTTTATCATCCGGTTAAGAATATCGATGCAGGTGGTAGGCTCTAAGAGCAGGTTAAAACTAATCACATCTGTTTTCCTGATCTCGCCTGCGTTTTTTACTGTATGCAATAAAAAATACCATTCTAATTCAATTCCCGGGAGTTGTTTAAAAGCAATTTTTGAATAGGTTTTTTGAATTGATCCCAGCCGGCCAATAACTTTTGCAAGTTCATGATCAAGGCTGGGCGAGGGTGCAGGAGGACTAATGTTTGTTCTTTTATTCAAATAAAATTCACAAAACTCATCCACAGTGTATGCATTGGTCTTTTGCGCTGTAAACTCATCCCAGGCATCAATTAGTTGTACTATAGGCTTCATGATTTATTATGATTTCGTTGTAAATATAATATTTTCATTATAATTTTGTTTGGATTTAGTTATTTTAACAATGAAAGACTTTTTAATAATTTTAAGAGAGCCCGATGGCAGGCTGAATGTCCATGATGAATTTGAGGTAAAAGCCCACAGGCAGCGCATGGGCGAGTGGTTTCAGAAACATATTCAAACCGGTAATATAACCGGCGGAAGTGCCTTAAGCTTAAAAGGCAAGCAGATTAAAGGTAAGGATGCTTTGATAGTAAATGAAATACACCGTGTAGGAACCGAAATTGTGGGAGGTTATATTTTACTCAAGGCTATTAATTTGAATAATGCTGTGGCTATAATGCGATCGTTCCCGGTGTATGAATTTGATGGTTATGCCGAAATACGGGAGCTGATGACTACCTAAATAAAACCTAATGGAATAAAATGCCGCTCCGGCATAAGTGGCGGGCTTTAAAAAAACCATTTGTTAACAAATGGTTTTTTGTATGATAATACTATGTAAATGTGTTTTTGTTAATCTTTAAAATTCAATTCTGCTATTAGTTTTTGGTTTATCGCATTAATCAATTCACATGTTGTTCTCTTTCAAAATATCAAAGATCTGCATCTTTTGCCTGCCCTTTATTTCCCTGTTTTTATTGTTAACCTGCCGGGCCAACGCAAATACTGAAATCAATACAATGCCCTCTTTAGCATATACAGAAAGGCTTTTATTAACCAATCCTGATTCGGCTTTTGTACTGATACAGGAACTCCGGATAAAATTTTCAGGCAAAGAGCATGAGCATTCGCTGGCTATTTGCTACCAGCAGCTTGGCCGCATACTGCATAATCAAAGTGCCTACGCGCAGGCGCTGGCTTTTTTTATAAAGGCAAACAGAATATTCGCAAAAGAAGAAGACCAACGGCCGTTGGCGCAAAACCTAAATTACATAGGTCGCACGTATAGCTCGGCCCGCTTAAAAGAAAAAGCTACGGGCATGTATGAGGAAGCGCTGAAGATTTTTCAAAAATATGCCGATAATAAGGGGATTGCCCAAACTTACAGCTTACTTGGTGAGCAGTATGTTAATCGCCGTTCAAGTGATATCAGTTATCATTATCAAACGATGGCCCTGCAGGCGTACTTAACCATTAAAGACAGTAGCGGGATTGCCCGGGTTTACGAAAACATTGGCGAGATATACGAGATCCGTAAACAGTATGCAACTGCGCTTGATTATTTTAAACGTGCGCTCAGCATTGAGCAGACTTTAAACAACCGGGCGGCGCAAATAGGTATCATCAATAATATAGGCGATATATATCGTAAAACGGGAAGTTTAGCAGTAGCCGTTCAAACCACTATGGAGGCTAAAAACCTGGCCGAGCATTTAAAATTTAAACGCCTTGTTTTAAGTGCCTATGATGATCTGGCTAAAACCTATAAGCTCATGGGAAACCTGGATAGCGCTTATTATTACAGTGAGTGCAGCAGTAAGACCTATCATGAAACCTTTAAGGAGGAAAGCAGCAAGCAGATCAATCTGTTGCAAACCCTGTTTGAAGTGGAGAAAAAAGACCATGAAGTAGCGCAGTTAAAAGAGGAAAAAAAGGTGAACATCATATTGGCCAGTTTAACCGTGTTGGTTTTATTACTGTTTTGCCTGTTGGGTTTAAGTTATTATAGTAAACAGCAGTTAAAAAACCGCGACGAAAAAATAATTCTTGAAACCCAAAAAGGCTACATGCAGATAGAACTGGAGAATAAAAGATTGCAGGAAAAAAGTTTGAATGAAGAATTGGAGATAAAAAGTAAAGAGCTTACCACGCATACCCTGCATATTATTCAAAAAAATCAGCAGTTGGATAATTTAAAATCACAGTTGAATGCTATAGTGAAGAACGGGAAGAGAGATCAGCGGACTGCTATTAAGGAAGTCATTGATTCGATTGATATGAGTAACAACCAGGATAAAAGCTGGAATGATTTCAGGATCATTTTTGAAAAGGTACACCAGAATTTTTTTGATAACCTGAAAAAGCATGCTTGTAACCTTACAGCCGCGGATATGCGTTTGGTAGCCTTGTTGAAAATGAACCTGGGCTCGGCAGATATCGCCACGATGATCGGTATTTCGCAGGATAGTTTAAGAACTACCAAATACAGGTTACGCCAAAAACTCCAAATCCCGGAAGGCGGAACTTTGACGAATTTCATCCAGCAGCTATAATATTATTAAAATCCACTATCGCAGATAAATAACAGAAGGTTAACATAAATATAATGGCCTGTGTTGTTTATTTAATTTATTGATTTTTAATTAGTTAATTATTGTTTATTCCTGTTGTATACGATCTGTATACACCCCTAAAGGCCTTGTTGCCGTTTTGTAACGGCCCTTATTTGTGCAGTTTCATTTTCATCCTAACCTTTGCGCCGTTTTCCGGAAAGCAGGTCAAAAAGCGCGATGACCACGAATACAAAAAATAAGCTGTCACAAAAAATTAAACCTCTACAAAACAAAGAACCAACATGAAAAGGCTCTACTTATGTATTTTAATAACATTATTGATGCTTCCTGCTGCATTGATGGCACAAAACCTGGTTTCCGGCCGGGTAGTGGATGAGGGAGGCTTATCATTGCCGGGTGCCACGGTAAAAATAGGCACATTGAAAAAAGCCGCGGTTACAGACGAAAGCGGTAGCTTTAAACTGGTGAGCGTTCCGCAGGGCACATTTGAATTAACGGTATCGTACATCGGTTACGAAACGCAAACTAAAAGCATTACTATGGAGAAAAAAGCGGTTACTATCGACTTTAAGTTGAAACTGGCCTCCAATGGTAAAATTTCTGAAGTGGTTGTCTCAGGGCAAATGAGTTCGACCCTAAAAGCGCTTAATCAGCAAAAAAACTCCGACAGGATTGTAAACGTGATATCAGCCGATCAGATAGGGCGCTTCCCGGATCCCAACATCGGCGACGCGTTGAAACGCATTCCCGGTATTTATGTACAGTTGGATGAGGGCGAGGCATCATTGGTGAGTATACGGGGTACCGATCCATCTAAAAGCACCATCAACATTAACGGTACCAGCATCCCTGGAACGGGCAACGACCGCTCTGTGAGCGTTAGCGCCATACCTGCAGATATGGTACAAACTGTTGAAGTAACTAAGGCCATCACCCCGGATATGGATGGTGACGCGATAGGGGGAGTGGTAAATTTAATTACACGAAAAGCTCCTTATTCCAGGTTACTGTCATTCACTTTAGGTTCGGGTTACAGTGTAATTGTACAAAAGCCTACCTATAATGGCAACTTTGTTTACGGCGACCGCTTTCTCAAGGATAAAAAATTGGGTGTTATGGCATCTGCCTCGTATTACCGCCAGTTTTTGGGTTCTTCGTCACATGGCAGCGAGTGGTCTGATGTAAAATGGGTAAATAACCAAACGTATTTTATGCCCCAGTATCTGAATATGATACAAAACAAGCTGGAAAGGATCCGTCAAAGTTACACCGTTGGTCTTGATCTGAAACTGAACCCTAAAAACACGTTTGTATTTACCGGTATATACAATAACTATAAAGACTGGCGGCAGATATCTACCCTAAAGGTTGATGATATTGGTGGCGGCTATCCTAAAAACTGGCAGAGGGCCGCAGGTTGGGAAGGCGTGAAGAAGAAAATTACCGATAAGAATAACGATTATATTGATGATGCAACGGGCCAGGGTTACCTGAATATGAATAACGACCCGATGCACCCGATATTTCAGCCGGAGCTAGAACGCCACATTGAGGGCGGTCTGAACGACCGAAATGCGGCTTATGTTGAGCAAAAGATCATGAACTTTGGCTTAGAGGGCGAGCATATTATTGGCAAGGTAAAAATTAACTGGAAAGGTACTTTTTTGCAGAATGTTCAAAATACACCCAACCGCCGCGAGCTTGAACTGGAAAGTGAAAACGAAAAATCGGTACAGATGGATTACACCGATCCGCGGTATGTAAAGGCTAACAACGGATTTGAGATAGATAACATCCTGAGCAACCTGGCCAAAAAGTCATCTATCCATGCTGATTCTATTGATACCTGGTATATGGACAATTTTACCGGTACTGATGCCCGCGCTAAAACAACCCAATATATGGGCCAGCTGGATTTTACTCTGCCGGTTAGCGGCGGTAAGTTTGCCAACACGTTAAAGTTTGGTGGTAAATATCGCGGCATGAGCAAATCAAACACAACCCTGGCCGAAGTAGCGTGGCTGCCAAATATTGATCCATCGGTAAAGGCGGAGTACGATGCTAAAGTAGCCTCCGGCAAACCTTTTAACCCACTTGATTATTTAGGATGGCATGATTTCTGGCAGGGCTTTGGCTCTAACCTGCACAACATTAGTAATGATCTGCATTTGGGCAATGCCGAATACAATGTGGGTAACGCAGCCAGCTCAGAATGGGTATCGCACCTAAACACCAGTTATTTCGGTAATACCAAGGATTTTGTGGTACGGGAGGTAATGCAGGACGTATTGGCCAACAATTACAACGGCGATGAGGGTATTGCGGCCGGCTACCTCATGAGTACGCAAAACTTTGGCGATAAGCTATCCCTTATTGCCGGTGGCAGATTTGAAAGAAGTATGGTGAGCTATTCTGGTTATAGTTTTAACGAAGATCTGGAGCTTACACCCGTGCCTGTTCATATTGAAAAACATTTCCTGAATTTTATGCCCGCTTTCCTGATGAAATATACGCCATCAAAAGATAAGGTTTTCAGGTTTGCGTATACACGCACCATATCACGGCCAAACTATAAGGATATATCACCTTATAAGAGTATCAATATTGAAGATCAGGAAATAAGCGAGGGTAACCCTGATGTTAAGCCCACGCTGTCAAACAACCTCGATTTGATGGGCGAGTTTTACACGGGCAACGCCGGGTTAATTTCGGCAGGCCTATATTTCAAAAACATATCCCGCTACCGGGTTGACTTGCGCGATAAAGTGCCGTTTAATGACGTGAAACAGTTTGTACAATCGCCACAATCATTAATTGACGCAGGTGCTGACCCTGAATCATTAGTAGATTATAAGGATAACTATGATAAGCTTTCGGAAGAGAATGGCTTGCTTGAACGCGTGAGGCCGGGCAACGCCGGGGTAGCTAATTTGCTGGGTGTAGAGCTTGCCTTTCAACGAAACCTTACCTTTTTACCAAAACCGTTAAGCAATTTCAGTATTTATAGTAATTACACGCATAACTTTATCTTTAATAAAAAAGATCAGCCTAAGCTGCCCGGAACGGCAAAAGATATATTGAACTTATCATTAGCTTATGAAGTTAAGCGTTTCAACGCCCGTGTTTCCTACAATCATACCTCATCGTTTATAACTGTAATTGGTAATTTCAATAAGGAAGATATTTATTACGACCAGGTGAACTATCTGGATGCCAATATTAACTTTTTCCTTACACCAAAATTGGTTATTTATGCATCGGGTAATAACTTACTTAACCAGGCACAAAGAAAGTACCAGTATCAATCACAATACACTTATTCATCATTATATACCGGCGCTACAGCAACGCTTGGTGTAAAAATTAATGTTTACTAAACTCAAAAGTAACAGGCCGGGCATAGCTTGGCCTGTTATAAATATCCGAACCATTGAAGAAAAGACTCGCCATATTTTTATTCAGCGTTATTGCCGGAGTCATCATGTTTTCGTCATTTATGCCTGAGAGTGATATTGGAGCAACAAATGCCGTGAACATTTTTAATCAGCATACAATATTGTTCAGTGCTTCGGTTAAGGATCTGTATGGGTCTGTAAAATTAATCGGTAAGGATACATCGAGTGTTATTCGTGCCCGGGAGTGTTTAAAACAATGCCGCTTGCAGTATAAACGACTCGCTTTTTTTACCTCCTACTTTTTCCCGAGCGAAACAGCCATTTACAACGCCCCACCGAAATATGAGGTGGAAGAACCGGAGCTTGAACTGGTTGAACCTATGGGTTTGCAGCAGATAGAGGCCCTGTTATATGATGATAACGTACCGGCGCATAAAAACGAACTGCTGGCCCAGGCAGATGCAGTTTATACATCGGCCAATGATTTGAAATCTTTACTATACAATTTCAAAGCTACCGACAGCCAGGTGTTGGAAAGTCTTCGTATTGAAATGATCAGGATCAATGCCCTTTACATAAGCGGCTATGATGCACCTTTACTAAAAACAGGTATGTTGGAAGCGGCAGAGGCCAATAAAGCTATGCTACAGGTATTGCAACCCTATTTTAAGCAAAACGCAGTTGATGGTAAGGGGCTTGAGCAAACGTTGACATCGGCTATTGATTACCTTTCAGTTCATAACCAGTTTGATGCGTTTAACCGGATGGAATACCTGAAAAAGTACGGCTTGCCGATGCAACATCAGCTGAGCGTTTTTATTAAAAAGGAAAAACTTGAATTAAATACTACTGCTTATCTGGATTATAATGCGCCAAATATGTTTAGCCGGGGCTTTCTGAAAAATATGGATACTTCAGTCCGTAAAAATCAAACTGAGATCATGGCCCTGGGTAAAAGGATATTTTTTGATACGGGGCTTTCGGGAAACGGTAAGGTAAGTTGCGCAACATGCCATCGTCCAGAACAATTTTTTAATGATGGTAAAGTTAAAAGCGCGTCGTTGGTGGCAGATAGCGTATTGAAAAGGAATACACCAACTTTATTATACTCCGGAAAACAGCATTTTCAGTTTTGGGACGGGCGGGCTGCCAATCTTTCAGAGCAAGTAAAAACAGTGATATTTAATCCGCTTGAAATGGGCGGTAAACCGGAGCTGCTGGTGAAAAATATTGTAGGCGCTGCGCGCTACAGTGCTACATTCAAAAATCTATTTCCTGATAGTAAAACCACGAAGCAGTATATTAATGATATAGCATTGTCCGTTGCTGTATATGTCAACAGCTTGAACCCTTTAAATTCCCCTCTTGACCGGTACATGAATGGCGATGAACGTGCTATGACTGCCGACCAGATAAAAGGCTTTAACTTATTTATGGGAAAGGCTCAGTGTGGTACTTGTCATTTTGTGCCTTATTTTAATTCATTAACTCCGCCGTTCTATAATGTATCGGAGCTGGAAATTATAGGCACCACCCGTACTGATAATTTAACCAAACCTATTGCCGACAATGACCTGGGCCGTTATGATCTGTACAGGATCAAATATTACAGACAGGCATTTAAAACGCCAACCGTACGTAACGCGCAAAAAACCGGCCCTTACATGCACAATGGCGCTTTCAAGACCCTGGAAAGTGTTATGGACTTTTATAATAAGGGTGGAGGAGCAGGATTAGGCATCAACATACCGGAGCAAACGCTACCCTCAAAGCCGCTAAATCTTACAAAACAGGAGAGCGAGCAGGTAATTCAATTCATTAACTCATTAACAGACACGCCTGCGGCGTGATCATTTAGCATATTAATTATCAATCATATGAAAACAACTAAACTATTATTACTCTTCTTATGCGCTTTGCCAGCCTTGGTATTTGCGCAGCAAAGCAAAACAGTGCCTGCATCAGAACTGGGTTTACTTCGTGGACCTTACCTACAGGTAGCTACGCCCACCAGTATGACCATCAGGTGGAGAACCAGCGTGTATGACAGAAGCCGTGTACATTACGGCTTGAATAAACAAAATTTAGATATGCAGGTAAGCGATTCTACCCTGGTATCTGAGCACATTGTTAAAATTTCTGGCTTAAAGCCCTATACCAAATATTACTACAGCATAGGTAACCTGACCAATACTATTGAGGGCGATGAAAATAATTATTTCTACACCCTGCCTGAGGTTGGCAGCCAACCATTGATCAGGGTAGCTGGTTTTGGCGATTGCGGAAATAACTCTATTAACCAGCGTAACGTACGGGATCAGATTGTTAAATACCTTGGCGATAATTATTTAAATGCCTGGATATTAATGGGCGATAATGCCTACACCAATGGATCAGATGCCGAATTTCAGGCTAAATTCTTTAATAATTATGAGGACTACCTGCTGAAAAAATACCCGCTGTTCCCGGTTCCCGGAAACCATGATTATAATGACGCTAAATGGTCTGCCACAACCGACAGACTTAGAATTGCCTATTACCAGAATTTTTCGATGCCTACAGAAGGCGAAGCCGGTGGCGTTCCGTCACATACCAAATCATATTATTCTTATGATATTGGTAATATACATTTCCTGGCGCTTGACTCATATGGCCCGGATACTAAAGG